>CAMYKJ010000145.1 GCA_947258945.1 uncultured Ectothiorhodospiraceae bacterium | reverse complement strand
CACCGACGTGAGCACGGCACCCTTGCCCGGTATCGGTTCCGGCAGCACCACGTCGAAGGCGGACAGGCGGTCGGTCGTGACGATCAGCAGGCGGTCATCACCGACAGCATAGACATCGCGCACCTTGCCGCGCACCAGTAATGGCAGGCTTTTTATGTTGGACTCATACAGGGTATCCAGCATCAGTGACTCCGGCGGGCCGCCAGGTATAAAAGGCGGCATTGTACAGGATGGGACGGGGCGGGAATATCACCCTCTCCGGCCATTTCAGCCGGCAAAATCCACTGCATTCAGCGGGATTGATGCTAGAATGGTTTGCCTCGTGTACATCAAGCGGGCATAAATAATGAGTGAAACACCACGCGTCGGTCTGGTCATGGGCAGCAACAGCGACTGGGATGTCATGCAACACGCCGGTGACATGCTGGGTGAGCTGGGTATAGCTTATGAATCCCGGGTCGTATCGGCCCATCGCACGCCTGACCTGTTATTCGAATACGCCGCGGGCGCACGGCAACGCGGCCTCGCGTGCATCATTGCCGGCGCGGGCGGCGCCGCCCACCTGCCGGGAATGCTGGCATCCAAGACGACCCTGCCGGTACTGGGCGTGCCGGTGCCTACGCGCTACCTGAAAGGCATGGATTCGCTGCTGTCCATCGTGCAGATGCCTAAAGGTGTACCGGTCGCCACCTTCGCCATCGGCGAGGCCGGTGCCGCCAATGCCGCATTGTATGCGGCCGCCATCCTGGCCACTCATGACAACGCCCTCGCCGGGCGTCTCGACCAGCACCGCGAAAACCTGCGCAACATCGTTCTAGACATGCAGCTGCCGCCGCAATCATGATTTTGCCGGGCGCGACACTCGGCGTGCTGGGCGGCGGTCAGCTGGGCCGCATGTTCACACTTGCCGCCATTACCATGGGATACCGTGTCGTCGTGCTGGACCCCGACCCGCACAGTCCCGCCGGCCATATCGCCGACCAGCACATCCAGGCCAGTTACCGGGACCATGCTGCATTGCAAATGCTGGGAGATGGCTGCAACGCCATCACCACCGAGTTCGAGAATGTGCCGGCGGACAGCATGGAATTCCTGGAGCAGTTATGCCAGGTGAGACCGAACGCAGAGGCCGCACGTATCGCCCAGGACCGTATTAGCGAAAAGACCTGGCTGCAGGAAATTGGCCTGCCCACCGCGCCCTTTGCACCCGTCTATGAAGCGAATGATCTCGACGATGCCCTGTCGGGGCTTGCGGCGCCGTTGTTGCTTAAAACCGCATCCATGGGCTACGACGGCAAGGGTCAGATAAAGGTCACCAACCGGGACGAGGCCTATGCCGCCTTCAGCACGCTCGGCGACATGCCCTGTGTACTGGAGGAAATGGTCGAACTCGAGCGCGAGGTATCGGTCATCCTCGCGCGCGGCGCCGATGGCCATACTGTTGTTTACCCGGTCGGGGAAAACAGGCACCGGAACGGCATCCTGGATACCACCATCGTGCCTGCCATGATTACAGACGAAACGGGCGCCGAGGCAACCGGCATGGCCACCCGGCTGGCCGATGCCATGGACTACTGCGGCGTGCTGGCCGTGGAGTTTTTCTGCACCCCCGACGGCGAACTGCTGATCAACGAAATCGCAGCCCGGCCACACAACAGCGGCCACTACACCGTCGATGCCTGCGCAACATCCCAGTTCGAGCAGCAGGTGCGGGTCATGTGCGGATTGCCACCGGGCGATGTCAGCCTGCACTCGCCCGTGGTCATGACGAACCTGCTGGGCGACATCTGGGCCGGTGGCGAACCGGCCTGGGAGACCATACTCAGACAGCCGCGTGCACGCCTGCACCTGTATGGCAAACGCGAGGCACGTCCCGGCCGGAAGATGGGTCACTTCAACTGTCTCGCCGATTCAACGGATGCAGCCCTCGGGATCATTGCGGGCATTCGCGAGACAATGGGATTTTAACGGACCGTCTCCGCCCGCGATCGCATGCTGAACAGATTCATCGACCTGACAGCCGGTAACGTCAGTCATACAGAACGCCTGATATCCGCACTTGGCGGATGCGTCGCGATTTTTGCCATCTTCACCGTCAGCGACTGGTACCTGGGTACCCGGGATATCCTGCTGCTGGTGCCATCGATGGGTGCATCCGCGGTGCTGCTGTTTGCCGTACCGCACGGCGCCCTCTCGCAACCCTGGAACGTACTTGGCGGTCATCTCCTGTCCGCACTCATCGGTGTCGGCTGTTACCAGCTCGTGCCGCATTTTTTCGTGGCGGCCAGCCTTGCCGTCGGGCTCGCCATCGGCGCGATGTATTACCTGCGTTGCATTCACCCGCCCGGTGGCGCAACCGCACTGACCGCCGTCATTGGCGGGGAATCGACCCACGCACTTGGCTATCAGTTCGTGCTCACACCGGTCCTGTTAAACGTCGTCATCATGTTGCTGGTAGCGGTGATATTCAATTTCGGCTTTCGGTGGCGCCGCTATCCCTCCATGCCGGCCAGCCGCCATGCACAGGCGCAACTCCCTGCCACCGAGTCAGGCAGCCGTACCATTGACCATTCAGACCTGGTCGCCGCTCTCGGCCAGATTGACTCGTTCATCGATGTCTCCGAACACGACCTGTTGCGTATCTACGAACTGGCGACAGGCCAGGCCGTACATGAACGCTTCCCGGCCGAGCGTATTCTCCTCGGTCATTATTACAGCAATGGCGCACCCGGGGATGACTGGTCGGTGCGACAGATCGTCGACGAGTCGAAGCATGCCGACCCCGCAAGGGACATGGTCATATACAAAGTTGTTGCCGGACGCGGAATGCGCACATCCGGCACCCTGACACGCCGGGAATTCGCCGGCTGGGCGCTCCATGAAATGGCCCGCGACGGTGAAGACTGGCGGCATGTCAAATGACGCCCGCTCTGTACACACAGCCGAAGAAGCAAGTCGGTAACGGAGGGGGTGTCTTGCGAAGATCGTCACACTGCGCAATGTCAGGCCGGCATATAACCGGCAATCCTGACAGGCGGAGATCAAGGCCGTGAAGTTCGGCGGTATCGAGTTAAGCGTTCCGCAGGTTGCACTGCTGCTCGCCAACCTCATCCCGGTATTCGGCGTATTGTTCATGGACTGGGACGTGGGCGGCATTATCGTCCTGTACTGGGCGGAAAACCTGGTGATCGGCCTCTACACCATACTGAAAATGCTGGTCACCGGCGGTTTGGGTGCAATCGGCCTCATCCTGTTTTTCTGCATTCATTACGGTGGCTTCTCGGCCGTCCATGGCATGTTCGTGCTGAAACTGACCGAGTATGCAGGAATCAGTACCATGCAGGCGGTCGACGAGAGCTGGCCGGGACCCCTGGTGCTGGCCGAAAAACTCTATAACCTGGTCAGCAGTATTCTGGTTGCCGCACCGGACGAAATGCTGTGGGTGCTGCTGGCCATGGTACTGAGCCACGGCGTGTCATTCCTGGTTTTGTTTATTGGCCAGGGAGAATTCCGGGAGACCACGGTATCCAGACTGATGCGCGCGCCCTACCGGCGTGTT
>CAMYKJ010000144.1 GCA_947258945.1 uncultured Ectothiorhodospiraceae bacterium | reverse complement strand
CAGCTCCACCTTCTCGAACTGGTGCTGGCGAATCATGCCGCGCGTGTCCTTGCCGTAGGAGCCGGCCTCTGAACGGAAACAGGGCGTGTGCGCGGCGAACCGCGCAGGCAGCTCATCCACCTCGATAATGGTGTCGCGCGCCAGGTTGGTGACCGGCACCTCGGCCGTGGGTATCAGGTAATAACCGGCCTCGTCCGTCATGCGGAACAGGTCTGCCTCGAACTTGGGCAACTGGCCGGTTCCGCGCAGGCTGTCTGCATTGACCAGGTACGGGACATAGACCTCGCGGTAACCGTGTTGCTGTGTATGCGTGTCCAGCATGAACTGGATCAGCGCACGGTGCAGGCGCGCGAGCGGTCCCTGCATCACGCAGAAGCGCGAGCCGGTCAGCCTGGCGGCGGCTTCGAAATCGAGTTGCCCCAGTGCCTCGCCGAGATCGACATGGTCCTTCGGTTCAAAGTCGAATTCCGGCAGTTCCCCCCATGCCCGGATGACGGGGTTGTCGTCTTCGCCCTTGCCATCCGGGACGGAGTCGTGCGGGATATTGGGAATGCCCATCAGCAGGTCGTGCAGTTCCTCCTGCAGCATCCCGAGTTCGCTTTCTTTCTTCTTTAACTGTTCGCCCAGACCCTCGACTTCCTCCAGCAACGGCGCAATATCCTCGCCGGCGGCCTTGGCCTTGCCGATATTTTTTGATTTCGCATTGCGCTCCGCCTGCAGCGCCTGGGTCTCCATCTGGATCGCCTTGCGACGCTGCTCCAGCGACTGAATCGCAGCACTATCGAGGGTGAAGCCGCGGCGTGCCAGTTTGTCAGCGACACCGGCCAGGTCGGCTCGCAGGAGTTTGGGATCAAGCGTTTTGGTCCTTTTACTTCGGTCATTCCCGCCCCCGCCTTCGCGGGGACAGGCTCCGGCGGGACAAATTCGTCTGGAACGAATATGGACGACCGTAGGTCGGCCCATAGGGCAGGATACACGGATGTATCCTGCAATCCAGTCGTAAGTTAAGTCGTGGTGCTGGTGACTACTGCAGGCCCGAATGATAACAACAGGATAATTCTAGACAAGCAGTGTGGCCGGCCAGCTGACGATATGACCCGGCTCGAAATCACTTTCGATGTGCGCAAGGATCGTATTCACTTTACCCGGGCTATCAAAAAACTCGATGACCAGAGGCAGGTCCAGCGACATATCCATCAGCGTGGAGGAATGCACCTTGCCGGATTTGCCGAATCCGCTGATGCCGCGAAATACCGTCACGCCCTTGACCTTTTCCTCGTCATGCAGGCGCGCCAGCAGCGCCGGCAACCGGCCCTCGCCCTCGGTGAGATAAATACGTACAAATGTGACATCGGTTTTATTCATAATTGCCTCGCAGCCAGCACACCAACGGCGGCGGCGGAAATACAGACGACTACACTGAGGACGACGTTCAGCACCGCCCTGCCCGCCTGTCCGGATTCCAGCAGGTTGAGCGTTTCCATGGAAAAGGTCGAAAAAGTGGTGAAGGCACCCAGTACGCCGATCAGCATGAAGGCGCGCATGACCGGCCCGACCGCCATGCGATCGATCAGCCAGATATACAGGAACCCCATCAGCAGGCTGCCGAGCACGTTGACAGCCAGCGTGCCATAGGGAAATCCCGCCCCGAGACGCGCATGCACGGCCACCGAGGTCCAGTAGCGCAGCAGCGCGCCGATGGCGCCGCCGGCGGCAATGGCAAGCAGTTTTGTCATGAGGTGGCCTGGTGCTTCATTCCGATATGGTACATCACGAAACCACCTTATGTGATTCATAAACTGTACGGGCGGCTTTGCGCGAGTTTTTTGTTTGATAATTCGCGGATGCGATCCGCTCCTACAGTCACTCTTTTTCGTGCTGGCGGTCCAGCTCCCGCAGGTGGGCAAGCTTCTCGGCAATCTTTATCTCCAGGCCGCGGTCGACCGGCCGGTAATAGCGGGGATTGCCCATGTTGTCCGGAAAATACTGTTCGCCGGCGGCGTAGCCCTCGGGCTCGTCGTGTGCATAGCGGTATTCCCGGCCGTAGCCGAGCTCCTTCATCAGTTTCGTCGGTGCATTGCGCAGGTGCACCGGCACCTCCAGAGAGCCGGTCTTGCCGATCTCCGACTTCACGGTATTGAATGCCTGGTAAACGGCATTGCTCTTGGGCGCACAGGCGAGATACAGCACGGCCTGTGCCAGCGCCAGTTCGCCCTCCGGACTGCCCAGCCGTTCCTGTACGTCCCAGGCATTCAGGCACAGGGTCAGTGCACGCGGGTCCGCATTACCGATATCCTCGGACGCCATGCGCACCACGCGCCGGGCAAGGTAGAGCGGGTCGCAGCCACCATCCAGCATGCGCACCAGCCAGTACAGTGCAGCGTCCGGGCTGGAGCCGCGCACCGATTTGTGCAGCGCGGATATCTGGTCATAGAAATCATCGCCGCCCTTGTCGAAGCGCCGGCTGCCGCCGCTGATGACCTCGTTGAGTACGCTTTCCGGGATGGTCCGCCTGCCCCCCTGTTCTTCCGCCAGGTCGGCGGCGATTTCCAGCAGGTTCAGTGCACGCCGTGCATCGCCGTCAGCGGCCTGTGCCAGCAGGTCACGCTGGATATCCGGCAGGTCGAGCTGCAATTCGCCCAGTCCATGCGCGCTGTCATCGAGGGCCGTGTCGATAATCGTGCGCAACGCCTCCGGTTCGAGACGCTTGAGCACATAGGTGCGGGCCCGCGACAACAGTGCACTGTTCAGTTCGAATGACGGGTTCTCCGTGGTCGCGCCGATGAAGATGAGGGTGCCGTCCTCGACAAACGGCAGGAAGGCATCCTGCTGGGACTTGTTGAAGCGGTGCGCCTCGTCGATGAACAGGACTGTCCGGCGCCCTTCCATGTCGCGGATCTGCTGTGCCGCGGCTACCGCGTTGCGAATGTCCTTGACGCCGGCCATGACCGCCGACAGGGTCATGAATTCGGCCTGCGTGGTGTCCGCCAGCAGGCGTGCCAGCGTGGTCTTGCCGGTGCCCGGCGGCCCCCACAGGACCATGGAATGCAGGTTGCCCTCGGCCAGTGCCCGGCGCAGCGGCTTGTTCTCGCCGAGGATGTGGGACTGGCCGATAAAGGCATCCAGCGTGCGCGGACGCATGCGGTCGGCGAGCGGTCGCCAGGCGCCGTCGGATTTATGCATTCCGCAGGTTACGGTGCCTCACCGACGACATCGGCCCCTGCCGGCGGTTCGAAGGTGAACAGCTGGCGATCAAGCAGCGGATTGCGCCGGACATTGGTGAAGGTAAATACCGTGGTGTTGCCGAAAGTATCCGCTGCAGCGATGCGCTGCAGTCCACTGTCGTTGAACTGCAGCCTCAGTTCGGTGACATTGCTGTCGTTGTTTTTCGGTGTCAGCAGGATGTGCTGCATGTCAACCTCGTGGATTTCGAACACGTCTTCCAGGGGTCGTTCACCGCTCAACAGCATCGCCGGCGTGGCCGTCAGCACCTCGCTGGCCGCCTGCACCGTGACCTGTTCGAGGTCCTTGTCATACGACCACAGCCGTTCACCGTCGGCCACGACCTGTTGCTGG
>CAMYKJ010000143.1 GCA_947258945.1 uncultured Ectothiorhodospiraceae bacterium | reverse complement strand
CCCGGATTTCTGGCATGAACGCTGGGCCGCCGAGCAGATCGGCTTTCACCAGAACGAAACGAACGCATACCTCGAGCGCTACTGGCAGTCGCTGGGGCTCACCGGCGGCCGTATCCTCGTCCCGCTGTGCGGGAAGAGCCTGGACATGCTCTGGCTGCAACGACAGGGCCATGCCGTCGCGGGGATCGAGATCAGCCCGCTGGCCGTCGAGGCATTCTTCAGGGAAAGCGGTCTGCATCCGGTGCGCACGGAACGCTCGGGGTATCGCTGCTGGTCAGCTGACGCCATCGACGTCTACTGCGGCGACTTCTTTGCACTGGAAGCTGCAGATATCGGTCAAATCGACGGCTTTTACGACCGGGCCGCACTGGTGGCCCTGACCGCGCCGCAACGGGCGGCGTATGTGGAACACCTTGTCAGACTGCTGCCGATACAGAACCGCGGACTGCTGGTGACACTGGATTACGAGCAGACGGAAATGGGCGGCCCCCCGTTTGCCGTATCCCCTGACGAAGTCGACAGGCTGTTCGCTGCTGATTTCAGCGTCGAGCCGATACATGAAGACAGTGTGCTCGACGCCAATCCGGCATTCCGTGAGCGCGGACTGGGCAGACTGACGGAGCATGTATTCATGCTCGTGCGGACCTGACGGCCCACGCTGTCCGTCAGTTTTTCAGCTCGATCTCGTCGGCAATACCGTCGACCGGTTTATCATCCTCGATTTCAACCAGGTCTCCCGGTCGTCAGTTCGCCGTATTGACGTCATCAAAGATCGACCGCAGATCACTCGTCCATCGATCGAAGATGACCGGGTCAATCGCATCGCCGGCGATTTCCGCATAGAGCTCCGGATTCAGCGTGACCAGCACCGTCTGTCCTTCCTCTGCAAAGATGGCAATCTTCGGCGGCAGGTAGGCCGCCAGTTGCGGGGACTTTTCCGTCATCACCCTGATCTCGTCGATCTTGCCGGCAAACACGATACGGTACTTGTCTGTCTTGTAACCCATTCCGGTCAGGCCAATATCGATGCGCTGTACCCTGGACACGGTATAACCGTGTTCCCCGATCGACTGCTGCAGTGCCAGCATGGCTTCCGGAAACGGCAGCGTCGAACGCGTCATGATAATGTCATCTGCAACCGAACCCAGTGGCAGGAAAAGCAGGATTGCCGAAACAAGCAGTCCCAGTCGACGTGCGATCATAACGTTGCATCCTCGAGTATCGTGACGTAGACGTCGTGCATCTGTTTGCAGTATTGATCAAGCTCTGCATTGTTAAACAGGTGGCTCATGTATTCGGGGTTGATGGCGCTGACGAATACTCCGGCATCCGTTTCCGTGACCGTCACCCGGCATGGCAGAAACATGCCGACACGCGGATCTACCGCCAGCGCATCGAACAAAAACTTGAAGTTGCAGAAATGCAGAATGACCTGCTTCGGGTTCTCGTCCGCCTCCTTTACCAGGCCGTGTTCCAGCAGGTCAGTCCTGATCAGGATAAAATTCTGACTGACGATCGCGTCCTTGAGATTTTCGACCGTCTCTTCCAGTGAATAGGGTGATGCAACCCTGATAATCTTGTCTTTATTCGCGGCAACCGTTTTGGTCCCTTCATCCTGGTCTTGTGCAAATGAACGCACAAAACTGATCACATCATCGATTTCCTGCTCGCCAAGGCCCTTTTCCAGGAAAGAACCCATCGGGGTGCCAGCACGACCCAGCTGCAATGTCTGCCGGATCATTTCATCGGATGCCGCAGCCAGGAACCCGCTGTTGTTCAGCGCAGGGGCGATGATCGGCAATTCACGCCGGCGCGAGAAGGTCACACCGGTACCGGTACCACCTTCGCCATTTTCCCCGTGGCAAGACGCGCAGTGCTTCGCGTACAACAAGCTACCGTTTTTTACATCACCCTTGACGGGGAGCGGGGAGTACCGCGGGGCCGGCTTGTCTGACCAGCTCCGGATATAGCCGACGATGGCGGCAATCTGGGCATCGCTGAGTCTGGGGAACGACGGCATCACCCGACCGGGCCGGCCCTGGCGTATCGTCACCGCGAGAAAGCGATCATCGACGCTGTCGAGGAAAGAGGGCAATGACAACGGCACCCCTACCCCGCCGTGCCCCTGGTCGCCATGGCAGGCAGAACAATGGGCCACATACAGCTGCCGGCCATTCGGGGCCGCGCTGATCTGTACAGCCAGTAATAGTAGAATAGTTCCGCAAATCAAACGCATATAGACATCCCTTTTGTGCATGCCAGTCATATTTGCTGCGGGCAAGAGCACCTGGATGATGAAACCTGAACGACTACAGGGTATTCATGAGTGATTAAGAATATACTTATGTATTCCCATTGATCTTGATGCAGATCAATAACCCTTTCACCTGTGATGGCCAGAATTAACATTGCCTATTATATTTTTATTGCTGAATAGCAGGAGGACATAAAATGAAAACTCTGAAAACAATACTGGCAGCCGCTGCCATTGCCGGACTTACTGCACTGCCCATGACATCCGCTCATGCCTGGGGTGGTCCGTGGGGCGGTGATAACTGGGGTTCCGACTGGGGCCCGTTTGACGGCGATGGTTGGGGTGACATGAACTTCAACATGAGCGGTGGTGGCCGGGGTTCCGGTTATGGCCGTGGTTATGGTCGTCACTATGGCTATGGCGGCTACGGCCCGTACGGCTATGGCGGTTATCCCGGTTATGGTGGCTGGGGTGGTTATCCCGGCTATGGTGGCTATGGTGGCTATCCCGGTTACGGCTATGCACCTTACGGTGCCGCCCCGGTCGCACCGGCGGCACCGGCTGCCACGACCCAGTAAGCAGTCTCCGGAAGCAAATTCCGGAACAAAACGGACATCACTGCACAGGGATGTGCACATCTCCAGGCCGGGTGGTATCACCCGGCCTTTTCATGTATAAAACGGTCAACCAGGCGGGGCTTTATTCCGCCTGTCTTTGTTTCTCCAATCCGGCAAAATTGCAGAGGTAGCGATGAAAACGAAGACCCTGGCTGTGTTTCTACTGCTGGCAACCACCTTGACCCAGGCCGTCAATGCCGCCACGTATGGCCCGGGTTATTACCGGGGTCCGCCACCGGAGAAGGTCACCTCGGAGCATCCCGGTGCGATCGTCAAGGACGGCATCTCCAAACTGCAGCGTTTTATCAAGAGCGGGCGGGCGCAAAACCGTGAACAGGCGCTGGCCTTCATGGCCACCGAGATCGAACCGTACTTCGACTTCGAATACATGACCCGCTGGGCCGCCGGCCCGGCCTGGCGGCGCATGTCACTGCCGCAGCGCGCCAAGGTAACGAACAAACTGAAAAGGTCCTTCATGGGCACGCTCGCGGATAAACTGGTGACTTATACCGACCAGCCAATCCGGTATTTCACACCGCGCGGACAGGAGAGCAATGACGTACGTGTCAGTGCGTGGATCATGCAACCGAACGGCATCCCGACACGCATGGAGTTCCGTTTCTACCGGGATGAGGGCGACTGGAAGATCTTCGACGTCAAGGCCGAGGGCAACAGCGCCGTGATCTACTACCGCAACCAGTTCCGGCACATGTTC
>CAMYKJ010000142.1 GCA_947258945.1 uncultured Ectothiorhodospiraceae bacterium | reverse complement strand
TGCCAGCGAAACTCCCCGTGAGGTCGCTTTCTGCGCGCATGCCATTCTTGGCGACAGTGTTTTTGTGGTCGAGGACTCCGGCCTGGACGAGAGATTTCACGACAATCCGCTGGCCACCGGGGCCCCGCACGTAAAATTCTATGCAGGTGCACCACTGGTGCTGAAGGATAATCTCAGGGTCGGCACCCTGTGTGTTATCGCGAATGAGCCCAGATCAATAACAGCCGAGCAAGAGCGGGCCCTGGAAGCGCTTGCCCGGCAGGTCGTCAGTCAGCTGGAACTTCGTATCAAGGTCAGGGAGCTCGAGAGTCTTGACAGGTCAAAGGACGAGTTTATCTCCACGGTAAGTCATGAGCTGAGGTCGCCATTGACTTCTATCAACGGATCGCTGTCACTGCTGAAGAATAACAAGGCGGGTGAGTTGCAGGACAGGCAGCGGCAGATGGTTGAAATAGCGGCGCGCAACAGTGAACGGTTGCTTGGTATCGTCAACGACATTCTGGACCTGGCAAAACTGGAGGCCGGCAAGCTTGAAATAGACCGGGGGCCATGTAACCTGGTTGCCCTGCTTGAGAATGCGCTGGAGCTCAACAGGCCCTACTGCACGCAGTGCAACTGTCACGTGGTCCTTGAATACGAGGAGTGTGACAGATCCATGCTGATCAATTGCGATGAGCATCGCCTGCTGCAGGTGCTGACCAATCTTCTCACCAATGCGGCAAAATATTCCCGCGACGATGAAGACATCGAGGTCTCTCTTGTCATCGACGGGGACAGTGCCCGTATCGAGGTAACCGACCATGGGCCCGGTATCCCTGAAGATCAACAGCAGCACGTCTTCGAGAGGTTCAAGCAGATCGGAACGCCGGTGAACCAGAAGATGGCCGGAACCGGTCTGGGTCTGCGGATCAGCAAGCAGCTCATAGAACTTCACGATGGAACAATTGGATTCAAATCAATCCCCAACGAGAGCACCACATTTTATTTCACGTTGCCGCTTGCGCCGGCATCTGAGGTAAAACAGTCCGTCACGGCATAAACTGACAGGCATAATCGGCTAGAATAATCCTGGCAGGGCCGCGCTCTGCTATGTGTGTTCCACTCGTGAGCTGTTCACGCCGGGACAAGGCCGGGACAGGTGTCGAAGAGGAGGTGTTTGATGACCGGTATTCACGGATTGTGCGGGCGGATTGTATTCCTCCTGCTTGCTTGTATTCCCGTATTCACCCTGCAGGCAAACGATCTGGTTCCCAGCAGGCTGCTGGGCCTGGAGCTTGCACGCGATATCGCGACGGCCGCGGTTGAGGCCTGCCGCAAGGACGGCTACCAGGTGGCGGTCGTGGTGACCGACCGCAGTGGCGACCCGGTCGTCATCATGCGTGATGTGTTT
Organism: uncultured Ectothiorhodospiraceae bacterium; assembly: GCA_947258945.1. Classification (GTDB taxonomy): domain Bacteria; phylum Pseudomonadota; class Gammaproteobacteria; order UBA9214; family UBA9214; genus UBA9214. The sequence goes on along the minus strand of CAMYKJ010000142.1, from coordinate 2,702 downwards.
GTCAGCAAGTACATGGTGCAGATCGCGCATAACAAGACCAACGCCGTGGTGATGTCGAATTCCGCCTCGGGTGAGTTGCGCGCGAACATGGCACGCATCCGCGATGAACTGAATGAACTCGACGGTGTGTTGCTGATGGAGGGCGGCCTGCCGATTCGCGTCAGCGGCAGCCTGATCGGCGCGGTCGGAGTGAGTGGCGCACCCGGCGGCGACAAGGACGAGGCCTGCGCCCGGCAGGGTATTGCCGCCGTACAGGAGCGGCTGGACTTCGCGGATTAAAGTCCATGTCTGAATAGTCGATTCCCTCCTTAGAGGCCCGGTACAGAAGGTAGCGGGCGAGTCTCGGGGGGATTGACCATGACCGGAGCAGGTGCAGTACCGTGCGAGCACTGCCAGGGCGCCCTGCAGCAGCACGCAACACTCGAATATCTCTATTGCGGCCATGCCAATGTGGTTGCATTCCGCTTCACCGACGGGCAAATCGACTATATCGCGGTGAATAGCATGGAAGAGGCCACTACCGTTATCCAGGAGTCAGGGCAGGTGGCTGTGCCGCTGTCGATGCCGGCCTGAGCAGCAGCGCAGCCGGCGGTCCGGATTTGTTCGACAGCCGCTGTTCCGTCGTTCGGCCCGGATGCCTGTCGTACGCCCCCTCTCGAGAAGAAACTGTAATATTCCGTCAGCAGCGAAAGATATGCGACGTAGATGCGCATACTCATAAGGCTGTCTGACAGCCGGATCGATCTGTACCCTGTTACTCGATGACCCGGGCGGGTGTTTTACCAGTCATTTCTCGGCGCCATCAGCAAGCGACAACACCTTTATTAAATGGGTTGAACCAGTTGTGCGGCAACCGGTATGGTAAGTCACCGGCCACCGGTTCATTGCCAGTTATCATAACCGGGAGATTGCATGGCAAAGCATAAGCAGGCAGGCGGCGTACGCCGCATCTGGAATGCCGCGCTGTATTCTGTTGCCGGTATGCGTATTGCCTGGAAGAACGAGGCAGCGTTTCGGCAGGAGCTGGTGTTGTGTCTGGTGATGGTCCCGGTGGCGTTGTGGGTCGGAGACAGTGCGGTGGAACGTTCCCTGCTCATCGGCACCTGCCTGCTGGTGCTGGTCGTGGAATTGCTGAATTCGGCCATCGAGTCCGTCGTCGACCGGATCGGGACAGACAGGCATCAACTTTCGGGGCGTGCCAAGGATATGGGCTCGGCGGCGGTTTTCGTCAGCCTGTGGCTGACAGTGATCTGCTGGGGCCTGGTTGTTTACGAAAATTTCCTTTAGCGCCTGCCTCGTGTTTTCCGAATCAGGCTGCCGGACGCGGCACAGGCAATCGTAACCACAGTGGTTTCCCAGGCAGTTCTGTTATCCCAAACTCCCCCATGCGAATGCTGCCTCACCACCGTCACTGCCAGACACTGGCCGCTTGTATTCAGTCACCCATGACCAGCACCAGCTTGCCGGTTGTCCGGCCGGATTCCAGTGCACGGTGTGCCTCGGCGACCGCCTCCAGCGGGTAGGTTGTGACGTCCGCCAGGTGGAGCCTGCCGTTCTCCACCCAGTCGAGGATCTCCCCTATGCCGTGTTGCAGTATGTCCTGACGATCAAACAGGTAACTGAGATTGAAACCCAGGATACTGCGGTTGTGTGTGGTCAGGTCGAATGGGCTGAAACGCGGGGTGCGCAGGTAACCCAGCAATAACCTGAGCCGGTTCGGCACGCCGTTGCGGGTCCGCAGCATGCCATGGAAACCGTACACAACCAGTTTGCCGACCGGGGCGAGGTGGGCGTAGCTGTTACGCAGTGTGGTCACACCGTTCGCATCCAGGATGACATCAAAGCCGGTAGGTGCGATGCGTCGCGCCTCGATCCACAGGTCCTGCGCGGATTTGTCGATGACCGCATCGGCGCCCAGCTGCAGCACACGCTCCACCTTGTGGGTTGCGCCGACCACCGCCGTTACCCGGCAGCCGGCAATCTTCCCCATCTGTACCAGCATGCTGCCGACACCACCGGCGGCCGAGTGCACCAGCAGTGAGTTGCCGGCACGGACATGGGCCAGTTCGAACAGGCGCCTCGACCGGGGTAAGCGTTGCCGGCAGTCGAAAGACCTGCTGGCGCGGGACGATCAGCCGGTTTGCATAGCCGTTGAAGCGGGTCACCGCGAGCACGGCAGTGCCCGTTGCCAGGTCATCGATGCCACTGCCGGTCCCGATGACAGTCCCGGCGACCTCGAAGCCCGGTGTGATCGGGTAGCCTGCATAGTGTTTTGCCGAGGCATACAGTCCCATGCGCGTGAAACAGTCGGCGAAATTAATACCGGCCGCCTGTACCTCGAGCAGGACTTCGCCGGCGGCCGGCTGCGGGTCGGGATGATCCTCGATTGCCAGTTGGCGATAGCCCCCGGGCTTGTGGATGACGACCTTTTTCAAGCGCTCGGCTCCTTGCAATTGCGGGAATAGCCCCGATATTAACAGGCAGAGACAGATTTGTTGGAGGTAAAAATGATTGCTGGAATTGTGCTGATAATCGCCGGTATTTTACTGATCGTGTATCCGCCGCTGTTGTCGCTGATCGTGGCGATCTTTCTGGTGCTTGCCGGGATTACGCTGTTATCCATCGCCTACCAGGAGCGCAAGCTGCAGCGGCATTACCGCAACCCGGTCATCGAGTTCTTTATCCGCTATTAATTCGTAGAG
>CAMYKJ010000141.1 GCA_947258945.1 uncultured Ectothiorhodospiraceae bacterium | reverse complement strand
CTTGGCGACTTGGCGACTTGGCGACTTGGCGACTTGGCGACTTGGCGCGAGGATGTTTGTTACCGGGCGCTGCTACTCAATCTCCGACGTCGGCATGCCGGCGAACATCCACTGCCGTTCTTCCAGGGTGGTATTGTCCAGGCGGCGGTCCGGCATGCTCCGGCGATCGGAAATGACCTGGATCCCGTTACTGTCCCTGACGGGATAGTCTGTTGCCAGGCCCCAGCGGCGTTCGCCGGTGTTTCTTCTTTCCTTTTTTGTTTTTCTCATACCCGCAAGCGTAGTCGAAACCCCGACCGAAAGATGTCAAAAAACCATGTTATGCGTGTGAGATATAACAGGCAAATGATGCAGGAAAAGTCCAACACGCAAGCAAAAACAGTCGCTTGCGCCAGGCCTGCTGTCGTGCCGGAGACGGCCGCGCAGACGCCCGGGCCGGTTCAGGCCGCCGCTGGCGTGGTTCCCTGCCGGTACATCAGGACGGTCACCAGCAGGATCGCCGGGATGCCGAGCAGGCCCGCATACAGGAAGAAGGTGGCGTAACCGGCGGCATCGACCACCACGCCCGAGAAGCCGCCGACGAATTTGGCCGGCAGGGTCATCAGCGAGCTGAACAGGGCGTACTGGGTTGCGGTATAGGTCTTGTTGACCAGGCTGGAGAGCCAGGCGATGAAGGCCGAGGTGGCCAGCCCGCCGGACAGGTTGTCGGCACTGATGACGACCGCCAGTGACGTGAGGTCGGGTTCGCTGTTGGCCAGCCAGACGAACAGCAGGTTGGTCGAGGCGACCAGGATGGCACCGGCCAGCAACGGGCGCAGGATGCCGAAGCGCACCACCAGGATACCGCCCAGCGAGGCGCCGGCGATGGTCATGAAGAAGCCGAAGACCTTGGTGATATTCGCGATCTCGGTCTTGCTGAAGCCAAGGTCGAGGTAGAACGGGCCCGCCATGGCGCCCATGGTGATATCGCTCAGCTTGTAGGCCCCGACCAGCACCAGGACCAGGATGGCAAGTGCGCCGTTGCGGTGGAAGAACTCGACGAACGGACTGACGACCGCGTCGGAGAACCAGGCGGCGAGCCGTTGCCAGGGCGCTTGCCGGTTGCTGATGCCGATGGCGTGCTCCAGTTTTTCCTCGAGTGCCGCGGTTTGTGCATCACGGACATGTTGCGGTTCGCGGATGATCAGCGTGGTGACAATGCCAACGCCCATCAGGGCGGCCATGGTCAGGTAGGCGAACGGCCAGGAACGGAACTCGGCCAGGTACAGTGCGCCGGCACCGGCTACCAGCAGGGCGAGGCGGTAGCCGAGAACGTAGGTGGCGGCCATGGCGCCCTGCAGGTCACGCTCGACGGCCTCGATGCGCCAGGCATCGATGCTGATGTCCTGGGTAGACGAACCAAACGCGACCAGCAGGGCAAGCAGTGCGAGCTGGGTCAGCTGTGTTGCCGGGTCGGTGACCGCCATGCCGGCAAGACCCAGCGCGATGGTGAACTGCGCCAGCAGCATCCATGCGCGGCGTTGTCCGAGCATGCGCGACAGCAGTGCGAGCGGTAACCGGTCGATGACCGGTGCCCAGAAGACCTTGATGGAGTAGGTGATGCCGATCCAGGTGAAGAAGCCGATGGTGGACTTGTCGACCTGGGCATCGCTCAGCCAGTAGGTCAGCGTCGAGAAAACCAGCAGGAACGGCAGACCGGCCGCAAAGCCGAGAAAGACCATGGCGATGACACGCGGCCGCGTGTAAATGGATGCGGCCGCCAGCCAGCTGCGCGTGTCAGTCACTGTTGCCTGAAGCGGTAGATGGCGGTGCGTCCCAGCAGGTTGGGCATGAAATTGCCGGCGGACGTGCGGCGGTAGTCGTCGTTGACCATGACGCGTTCGATGATATGTATGCCGCGTTCATCACACAGTTTCTCGAAATCATCCACGGTGCACAGGTGGATGTTTGGCGTGCTGTACCACGGGTTCGGCAGGGTGCGCGTCACCGGCATCATGCCGCCGACCGCCAGCTGGATACGGTTCTTCCAGTGTGCGAAGTTGGGGAAGGTGACAATGCCCTCGTGACCGATGCGCAGTATTTCCTCCAGCAGCCGGTCCGGATAATGCACCGCCTGCAGGGTCTGGCTCATGATGACGTAGTCGAACGACCGCCCGAAAAAGTCCTGCAGCCCGGCGTCGAGGTCGGTCTGTATGACATTCACACCGGATTCGACGCAGCGCGTGACGTTGTCATCGTCGATCTCCAGGCCGTAGCCGGTTACGTCACGTGTTCCCTGCAGGTATTCAAGCAGTGCGCCGTCACCACAGCCGAGATCCAGCAGGCGACTGCCGGGCTTGATCCAGTTGCTGATGATTTCGAGGTCCGGGCGCAGGCTCATGCTCCGAGCTCCCGTGCAAGCCGCTGCATGTAGGCGCCGAACACCTGCAGGTATTGCGGGATCTTCATGAGAAAGGCGTCGTGCCCCTCGTCGACCTCGATGCGCGCATAGACCACGTCGAGGTTGTTTTCCAGCAGTGCGCGCACGATCTCGCGCGAGCGCTCGGGCGAGAAGCGCCAGTCGCCGGTGAATGACATGACGAGAAACTTGGCCTGTGCGCGGGCCAGTGCGCGGGTCAGGTCATCGTCATATTCTTTTGCCGGGTCGAAGTGGTCGAGCGTCTTGGTCATCAGCAGGTAGGTGTTGGCGTCGAATTCGCCGGCGAATTTGCTGCCCTGGTAGCGCAGGTAGCTCTCGACCTGGAATTCCATGTCGTAACCCCTGGTCGGCGAACCCTCCTGCAGTTCACGCCCGAACCTGGCGTGCATGCTGTCATCCGACAGGTAGGTGATATGGCCAAGCATGCGCGCCAGGCGCAGCCCGCGCTCCGGAATGACGTTGTGCCCGTAGTAATCACCGTCATGGAAATCGGGATCGGACTTGATGGCGGTACGGGCGACCTCGTTGAAGGCGATATTCTGCGCCGACAGTCGCGGTGCTGCGGCAATGACGATGGCATGTGCCAGCCGCTCGGGGTAATCGATCGACCATTGCATTGCCTGCATGCCGCCCAGGCTGCCGCCGATGACCGCGGCCCAGCGATCGATGCCGAGCTTGTCCGCCAGGTGCGACTGGCTGCGTACCCAGTCCTTCACCACGATGTCCGGGAACCCCCTGCCGTAGGGCTTGCCGGTCACGGGATTGGTGCTGGCCGGGCCGGTCGAGCCGTGACAGCCGCCGAGATTGTTGCTGCAGACGACGAAAAAACGGCGGGTATCGATCGCCTTGCCCAGGCCAATGCAGTTGTCCCACCAGCCGGGCTTGCGTTCATCCATGGAATGGTAGCCCGCCGCGTGGTGGTGGCTGGACAGGGCATGGCAGATCAGGATGGCATTGGAGTGCGCGGCGTTGAGTTCGCCGTAGGTCTCGAAGGCGAGCGTGTAGTCATCGATGACGGCGCCCGACTCGAACTCCAGCGGATCGCTGAACGTCATGGCTTGCGGTGTGACCAGTCCGACGCTGTCAGGCGGCAGGGTTTCGGGCATGGGGATGTCTGTTACGCCTTTGAAATCTGTCAGTTAAGTCTAATCATTGACCTGTAGCGCGGCAAGCTCGACGGGCAGGTGACTGACGTCCCGG
>CAMYKJ010000140.1:571-6669 GCA_947258945.1 uncultured Ectothiorhodospiraceae bacterium | reverse complement strand
CTCGGCAGCCCGGAAGCGATCAAGGGCGCGGTCGAGGCGGGTATGGGTGTGTCGATTGTCTCCGAGGTGACCATCCACAAGGAACTGCAGCTCGGGACTTTGGTCAGTCTGGAACTCGATCCGCCGCTGGAACGCCCGTTTTCCTTCGTGCACCAGAAGCAGAAATTCCGCCAGCGCGCGATGGACGAACTGCTCGAGTTTGCACGTGCCTACTGCCTCTCGCACAAAGATGATCGCTGACGGCCACCACCCACATATCGCGGCCCCGTATCACACTCGCACCCGGTTATGAATTCGGAACAGCAACTTCTCGACCTGTTTACAGGTCTGGACGAGGACGGCCAGTCAAGCCTGCTGGCGTTTGCGGAATTCCTGTCGACCAGGAAAAGTGCGCCGCCGGTTGTTCCAGCCAGGCCGCCGGTGGCAGTGCCGGAACCGGAGAAAATCGAGCGTCCGGCAGATGAATCGATCGTCGCTGCCCTGAAACGCCTGGCGAAGACCTACCCGATGCTGGACAAGGGCGAAATGCTCGGGGCGACCTCCGATCTGGTCGCGACGCATGTCATGCAGGGCACGGACCCGGTGCAGGTGATCGACCAGTTGGAAATGATCTTTGCCGAGCACTACAGTAAGTTGCTGAAAAGCACGGGTAGATGAAGTCATGAATATCGTCAGCCAGTGGTACCGACGCTATGTATCCGACCCGCAGGTGGTTATCCTTGCGGTACTGCTCACGGCCGGCTTCCTCGTCATGCTGCTGCTGGGAAAGATGCTGGCCCCGGTGCTGGCCGGCGTGGTGATCGCCTATCTGCTCGATGGCGTAGTCGAGAAGTTTCACCGGCTGGGCATGCCGCGACTGCCCGCCGTTGTCCTGGTCTTTCTGCTGTTCATGTCATTCGTGGTATTCGCGGTGCTGTGGCTTGCGCCGCGCTTGTCGGAACAGGTCACGCAACTTGTTCGCCAGCTGCCCGACATTATCACTCACGTGCAGGGCTTGATGCAGCGGTTGCCGGAGAGATACCCGAACCTGTTTACAACTGAGCAGGTCAGGGACCTGGGGGTTTCCATACGTGCCGAAATTACCGTGGTGAGCCAGCGTGTCCTGTCACTGTCGGTACCTGCGGTAACCGGTCTCATCACGCTGCTGGTCTATATCATCCTCGTGCCGGTCCTGTCGTTCTTCTTTATGAAAGACAAGTACCGGATCTTCGCCTGGTTCAGCCAGCGTCTCCCGCAGCAGCGCCATCTGGTCGATGCCGTCGCCAGTGATGTCAACGTGCAGGTGGCGAATTATGTGCGTGGCAAGGTCTGGGAAATATTTATCGTCGGCGCCGCGGCCTTTGCCACCTTCAGCCTCATGGGGCTGGATTACGCGCTGTTGCTGTCGACCATGGTGGGCCTGTCCGTGGTCATTCCGTATATCGGCGCGGCCGTTGTGACGGTGCCTGTGGCGGCGATTGCCTGGTTCCAGTGGGGCTGGAGCGCAGATTTTGGCTGGGTCGTGTTCGCCTATGCCGTGCTGCAGGCACTGGATGGAAACCTGCTGGCGCCGCTACTGTTTTCCGAGGTCGTCAATCTACACCCGGTGGCCATCATTGTCGCGATCCTGGTGTTCGGCGGGATCTGGGGCTTCTGGGGTGTGTTCTTCGCCATTCCGCTGGCAACGCTGGTGCAGGCCGTCATGACGGCCTGGCCGCGGCACAAGGGTAGTGAGGAGCCGGTTGCGGATTTAATAAAGACATAACTCGCGCCAAGACGCAGAGCAAGAAAAAAACATACGCCACAGAGAACACAGAGAACACAGAGAAAAATATAACCAGAGAACAGAACATTCCTCCCAGTATCAAAACCCTCTTGTCATTCCCGCGCTGGCGGGAATCCAGTCATAAACTTTGTGATGCTGTCAGAATTTATCTCATATTAGAAAAAGGTACTGCAATTTGGTCTCTGGGCATTTATCCGGGCTGGATTCCCGCCTGCGCGGGAATGACGGTTATATTTTTAGCTTATTATTTTCTCTGTGTTCTCTGTGGCTGATTTTTTTCTTAGCGCCTTGGCGGCTTTGCGCGAGATAATGCAGTTACAGCTCCTTGATCGCCTCCAGCACTTCTTCAACATGACCGGCGACTTTTACCTTGCGCCATTCGCGACGCAGTACGCCCTTGTCGTCGATGAGAAACGTGCTGCGCTCGATGCCCATCACCTTGCGTCCGTACATGTTTTTTTCCTTGATCACGTCAAACATCCTGCACAGTTTCTCATCGCTGTCTGACAGCAGGTCAAACGGAAATTTTTGTTTGGTTCTGAAGTTCTCATGTGACTTCAGGCTGTCGCGCGAGACACCGAGGATCGTGGTGTTGCGGCGCCTGAAGGTGTGGATCCTGTCCCGGAAATCCTGTCCCTCGGTGGTGCACCCGGGGGTGCTGTCCTTTGGATAGAAGTACAGCACAAGGTTTTTCCCCTTGCCCGGTCCCCGGTGGCGGGTAAACTGAAGGCGGGCACCTTCTTTCCTGTTGCAACTTTAGCCATTCGCGGGTTTCTCCCTGTTCTTCATGGTGCATGGCAAAACGGATGTCTATTTGACCGGTTCGATGACGGCGTCCAGGTTCAGGTTGTCGCAGAATTCCGCAAATTCCTCGCGCAGGTCAGAAATGCGGATATTGCCGCGGATATCGACCCTGAGGTGAACGGAAAACATTGGCGTGCCGGAGTGTGCGGCAGGGTAGCTGCTGGTAATCATTTCCTGAATATTGATCTCGCGCTGCGAGAAGAAGCGGGCCAGGTGGTGCACGATTCCGGGCTGGTCCATCGCCACCACTTCGACCGCGTACGGCATCAGGTCCCTGCCGGGCGACGGTTCCCTGGTGCGGCGGGACGTGATCTTCAGGCCGAGACGGCTTTCCAGGCCCGCCAGCTGGTCTTCAAGTTTGGCCAGGGTGTTCCAGTTGCCGCAGATTTGCAGCAACAGGGCGAAATCGCCGCCCAGCACCGCCATGCGGCTGTCGAGGATATTGCAGCCGCATTCGAGCACGGCACGCGACAGTTCCTCGATAATGCCGGGCCGGTCGGCGCCCAGGGCTGACAAGACCATTTGATCGCTTTTTTTACCGGGTACTTCGTTCATCGAAACCTCGGCCCGTCCGGGGCCGTTGCAGCTAGCCGGGTGCGCAGTCTATCATTTTCGTGCCGGCGCCGTGCTGGAATAGTGCCGCAGACCCTGGATTGCCTTGTCAGTCCGGGGTGGCGCCAGTACCATGTCCGTTTCGGTTGGGCCCGGAGAAGGCACGATGTTTCAAGGCAGTATAGTGGCGCTGGTAACACCGATGCGGCCGGATGGCGCCATTGATGAAGACAGCCTGCAGCGCCTGGTCGATTTCCATGTTGAGAACAAATCCGATGCCCTGGTGTCTGTGGGTACGACCGGGGAATCGGCCACCCTGGACCAGGACGAGCATTGTCATGTCATGCGCCGCACGGTCGAGATGGCGGCCGGCCGCATCCCGGTAATCGCGGGGACCGGTGCGAACTCGACGCGCGAGGCCATTGACCTCACCCGCTGTGCGCTGGAGGCCGGGGCCGATGCCTGCCTGCTGGTGACGCCGTATTACAACAAGCCGCCCCAGGAGGGACTGTACCTTCATCACCGGGCGGTCGCGGAAGCTGTGCCGATTCCGCAGATTCTTTACAATGTGCCGGGGCGCACGGCCTGCGACATGTTGCCGGATACGGTTGAGCGTCTGGCCGCGATCGACAATATCGTCGGCATCAAGGAGGCGACCGGGGATCTCGGGCGCGCGCGCGAGCTGATCGATCGCTGCGGCGACCGCCTCGCTATCTACAGCGGTGATGATGCAACGGCCATGGAACTGATACTGATGGGCGGGCAGGGCAATATCTCCGTCACAGCCAACGTTGCACCGGAGGCCATGCATGATATGTGTGCAGCGGCACTGGCAGGTGATCGTGATACGGCGGAGCGTATAAACCGCCAGCTCGATATCCTGCACAGGACCCTGTTTGTGGAAGCAAACCCGATACCGGTCAAGTGGGCATTGCATGAAATGGGACTGATCCCGAGTGGCATACGGCTGCCGCTGACGCCGCTTGCCGGTTCTTATCACGATACACTCCGGCAGGCACTGGTGCAGGCCGGGGTGCTGGCGTCCGCCTGACGCCGAAGACAGGAAAATACTATGCAGTCAGGACAACAGACACATTCCCTTCTTCTGGTGCTTGCCGCAACGCTGCTGGTTTCGGCCTGCGGGATGATGGACAAGGTGGCGCCCGGTCGGGAGAAGGTTGACTATAAAAAAAGCAAGGTCATCGATAATCTCGAGGTTCCACCGGATCTGTCGTCCAGCACCATCGATGATGCGCCTGCTTCGCTGGACGCCGCGGGCGCGACCTTCTCGGATTTCGGCGCCACGCAGCCGGCGCGGGACCGGACCGCCGTGATGCCAGAGCAGGCGACCGTGCAGGTCAGGCGTGACGGCGACCAGCAGTGGTTGCTGGTACAGGGGACTCCCGAGCAGGTGTGGCCCCGAATGAAGGAATTCTGGCTGCAGCAAGGCTTCCTTATCAGCAAGGAAGACCCGCGCCTCGGCATCCTCGAGACGGACTGGGCGGAAAACCGCGCAGACATTCCGCAGGGTGCGATCCGCAATCTGATTGGCAAGGCGATCGACTCGGTCTATTCATCGGCCACGCGCGACAAGTTCAGAGTGAGGCTGGAGCAGGAAGAGGCCGGTTTATCGGAGATCTTCCTGACCCACCGGGGTGTCGAGGAAGTCGTCAAGGGCAGTCAGGAGGACAGCACCACCGTCTGGCAATCACGCCCCTCCGATCCGGAGCTGGAGGCGGAAATGCTCAAGCGTATGATGGTGTTCCTCGGTATCGAGGAACAGAAGGCGCAGTCCATGCTGGCAAGGCGTGTCGAGAAGCAGGTGCGTGCGGAACTCATCAGCGACAGCTCCGGCAGTATGCTGCTTGTCCGGGAAGACTTCTCGCGCGCCTGGCGCAGGACGGGCGTGGCACTGGACCGGATCGGCTTTGCCGTGGAAGACCGCGACCGGACCGATGGCGTCTACTATGTGCGCTACAATGATCCGCTCGGCGAACAGAATGAATCGGGTATCCTTAACAAGCTGGCCTTCTGGTCTTCGGATGATGACGAGGATGCCACCGCGTACCACATCAAGCTGTTTGCAGACGGCCCGGTCACGCACGTAATCGTCAACAACAGCAAGGATGAAAGGGATTCGACGTCCACCGCGAAGCGCATCCTGACATTGCTGGAAGAGCAGTTGCGCTGACACGGATTCAGCGGCATTCCTGTGAAGCCTGTCCTGCCGTCGCATAATCCTCCTGGCAATCCCGGCATGGGCCGGTTGGTCCGCTGAACGGTATGCGGTTCGCTCTGCTGGGCAGCGGCAGCCGCGGTAATGCGACACTGGTCGAGCAGGGGCGCACCCTGGTCATGCTGGACTGCGGCTTTTCCACCCGCGAAACGGAACGCCGCATGCAACGGCTCGGTCGCAGCCCCGCGGATCTCAGCGCGGTGGTGGTTACCCACGAGCACGGTGATCATGTGCGCGGTGTGCCGCCACTTGCACGCAAGTACGATCTTCCGGTCTGGCTGACACATGGCACCTGCCGCATGCTGCGTGACGATGACCTGCCCGATATCCGCCACTTCGATGGACAGGCCGTGCTCGAGATCGGTGATCTGCAGGTGCGACCGTTTACCGTGCCGCACGACGCCGGTGAACCCTGCCAGGTAACGTTCGATAACGGGCAGCATCGCCTGGGTGTGCTGACCGACACCGGCCGGATTACGCCGCATATCCGTACCTGCCTGGATACAGCGGATGCCTTGCTGCTGGAATGCAATCACGATGTCGACATGCTGGCTGACGGTCCATACCCACCCGCATTAAAACGGCGGGTTGGCGGTCCGCTGGGCCACCTGAGCAACACACAGGCTGCCGGACTGCTGCGGCGGCTGGACACGGGGAGGCTCCAGCACATCGTCGCGGCCCACCTCAGCGACAAGAATAATGCCCCGGCCCTGGCACGCTCGGCACTTGCCGGCGCACTGG
>CAMYKJ010000140.1:0-504 GCA_947258945.1 uncultured Ectothiorhodospiraceae bacterium | reverse complement strand
TCCTGCCTTCTATACTCCGGGCATGCGTATGCTGCACTGATAAACGACTCGATTGGCCGGGGGGTTGCTATGTTCGATATTCGTGGTTTGCTGGGGGAGGAGGCCGAGTTCCTGCTCGGGCATGATTGCGATGGAATTCCGCGGGAGATGCTGCACCCGCCAGGCCCGGATTTCATCGACCGCGTCATGGCGGACAGTGATCGAGGCCCGCAAGTACTGCGTAATCTGCAGGCCCTGTTCGACCATGGCCGCCTGGGCGGTAGCGGTTATATGTCGATCCTGCCCGTCGACCAGGGAGTCGAACACTCGGCGGGCGCCTCTTTCGCGCCCAACCCCCTGTATTTCGACCCGGGAAACATCGTCGAGCTGGCGATCGAGGGGGGCTGCAACGCGGTTGCATCGACGCTCGGGGTGCTGGGATCGGTGGGCCGGAAATATGCCCACAAGATTCCGTTTCTGGTCAAGATCAATCACAACGAGCTGCTGACCTATCCCAATCAGTTC
>CAMYKJ010000139.1:795-4430 GCA_947258945.1 uncultured Ectothiorhodospiraceae bacterium | reverse complement strand
ATACGATCGCCCGGGCTGGCCTTGTGGGCGGCCGCGCCGTTTACGGAAATGATGCCGCTGTGGTCCTCGGCGCGTATCGCGTAGGTCGTGAAACGCTCGCCATTGGCCAGGTTATAGATCTGGATCTGTTCGTATTCCTGGATGTTTGCGGCGGCCAGCAGTGTGCCGTCGATTGCACAGGAACCTTCATAGTCGAGTTCCGAGTGCGTGACATTGGCGTGGTGGAGCTTGGATTTGAGCAAGGTGATCTGCATAAGCCCTGGCAGTTTCCTCAAGCTGTTGCTAACACAGGGAATTATGCTTTCTCTACCGCTTAACTGCAAGGTTTCGGTGTAGTATTTGTGTGAAATAATGACTCTAAGGTATTGATATGGCAATGTTGTCAATCAGGCGCGTCGTACCGAGCCGGGCCGCGGCCAGCGCCCGCAGCACCCGCTCGCCGGGTGCCGGCACAGCCAGGTCGGCCGCACGCCGGATGCTGACATAATCCGCGACAAAGCCGGCCTCCTTCAGCTGCTGTCGCGCCGCCGCCTCCACCCCGGTGTAGTCGGCCTCGCCGGATTCGACCAGCGTTTTCACGTCGAGCAGCGTGTTGTACAACTGTGCGGCGACGGCACGCTCGTTCGCGCCGAGATAACTGTTGCGTGAACTCATGGCCAGGCCATCGGCCTCGCGCACGGTCGCCACTGCCTCGATATGCACCGGCATGCACAGGTCGGCAACCATTTGCCGGATGAGCAGCAGTTGCTGGTAATCCTTCTCGCCGAACACGGCGATGTTCGGCTGCACCAGGCCGAACAGTTTCGCGACGACCGTGCTGACGCCGTCGAAATGCGTCGGGCGGTGCTCGCCCTCCAGGATGGCGTTGAGCCCCGGCACCACCACAGTGGCCGTGCGTTCCGCCCCGCCCGGGTAGATGTCTTCCACACCGGGCAGGTACAGGACATCGGCATCCAGGTCGACGAGCAGCTCCCGGTCCGCATCGAGGGTCGACGGATAGCTGGCGTAATCCTCGCCGGCACCGAACTGCAGCGGGTTGACGAAGATACTTACCACCACGTGCGGCGCGATCGACCTGGCATGCCGGACCAGCTGCGCATGACCGGCATGCAGGTTGCCCATGGTCGGCACGAATGCGAGCCGATCGCCCGCGCTGCGCAAGCGGTGCAGCCGCAGGCGCAGTGATTCAGTGTCGCGGATGATGTCCATCGGTATCAGTAAACATGTTCCGGCGCAGGATAGGTTCCGTCCTTCACCGCCTCGACATAGGCCCGGACCGCGGCGGAAATACTGCCGGTGCCGGCCATAAAATCCCTGACGAAGCGCGGCTGGCGACCCTGGGTAATCCCCAGCATGTCGTACAACACCAGTACCTGGCCGTCGCAGTCCGCGCCGGCGCCGATACCGATGGCGGGTATCTCCAGGTCCGCGGTGATCTCCGCACCCAGTGCGGCCGGTATGCATTCCATTACCAGCAGGCCGGCGCCGGCTGCCTGCAGCGCCAGCGCATCGGCCAGGATGGCCCGGGCGGCCTCCGCGCCGTGGCCCTGCACCTTGTAGCCACCCAGTTCCTCGATGGATTGCGGCAACAGGCCGACATGGCCGCATACCGGGATACCGTGCCCGACCAGGTGTTCGACGATACCGGCCATGGCAACACCGCCTTCCAGCTTCACCATGTCCGCGCCGCCCTCGTCCACCAGGCGCCGCGCATTGGCCAGCGCCTGTGCGTTATTCGTATAGCTGCGGTACGGCAGGTCGACCACCCGCCAGGCATGCCGGCCGACCCGCGCCACGTTCGCGGCATGGTGCACCATGTCATCCACGGTCACCGGCACGGTGTTCGCGTAGCCCATCAGCACCATGCCGAGCGAGTCGCCGATGATGAACATGTCGACACCGGCCGCCTCCAGCACCTGTGTGAAAGCGGCGTCGTATACCGTCAGGCAGGCGATCTTTTCGCCGCGGTGCTTCATGGCCTGCAGGGTGTCGAGCGTGACGGAATCGGGCAGTTTATCGTTCATGCGGTAGCGGTATTTTCGTTGCCGGTCGAGCACGCGGAACCGGGAAGATTAAATGTCGCCTGGCACCCGAGATGGCTTCATGGCGAGGAATGTAATAACAATGCAATCTGTTAGTTACGGAGTTCATATCAGGAGATTGCCGCGCTTCGCTCGCAATGACAATGATTAATCAGATAGCCGGGAGGTTGCTAGATCGCCTCCGACATCGGGTTGAAATACTGCACGCCCTTGCGGGTCAAATGGATCTGCTCCAGCAGCGCAGTGTAATCCGCATCGCTGTCGACCAGGTTGATATTCGCCGCATTCACGATCAGCAGGGGTGCAGTATCATAGTAAAGGAACATGCGTGAATAAGCCTCGGACAGCCTTTGCAGGTAGGCGGCATCGATGCGCCGTTCATAGCGAATGCCCCTCCGTGCAATACGCTTGAGCAGGATGTCGACCGGCGCCTGCAGGTAAATCACCAGGTCCGGTGCCGGGGCGTCGACCGTGACGTGGTCGTAGACCTGCTCGTACAGTTTCAGCTCTTCGGCATCCAGCGTCAGTTCGGCGAACAGCCGGTCTTTCTCGATCAGGAAATCCGCTATGCGTACCGGCTGAAACATGTCGGCCTGGCGCATGCTCTGCATCTGGCGCGCGCGCTGGAACAAAAAGAACAGCTGTGTCGGCAAGGCGCCCGTGCGCGGGTCCTGGTAAAAGCGCTCGAGAAACGGATTCTCGTCCGCGCCCTCCAGCAGCAGGTCCGATTCGAAGCTATCTGCCAGCCGCAGTGCGAGACTGGTCTTGCCGACACCGATCGGGCCCTCGACGACGATATAGCCCGGACGCCCGCTGCTCATTGACCGGTAATCACCTTCTTCAGTGAATGATTCTCGACCTGGTTGATCAGGGTGCTCAGCAGGCCATGCCCCGGGATGTTCATGTTGCCGGCAATCTCGGCCAGCGGAATGATAACGAAGTCACGTTCGTGCAGACCGGGATGCGGCACTTGCAGGTCTGCCTCGTCGATTTTCTTCTTGCCGTACAGCAACAGGTCCAGGTCAAGTATGCGCGGTCCCCACTTGTCGCCCTCTCGCACGCGCCCCGCCTGTTCCTCGATCTTCACCAGCCGCGCGAACAGGTCCTGCGCCGACAGCAGGGTATCCACTCCCACCACGGCGTTGATGTAATCGGGCTGGTCCTGCGGCCCCATGGGCTTGTTGCTGTACAGGCTGGAGCGCCCGGCCAGGATGGTATCCGGCAGCATCTCGAGTTCCTCAATGGCATCCTTGACCTGTACAACCGGGTCTTCGAGGTTGCTGCCGATGCCTATATATACCCTGACTGTCATGTCTGTTCGTCCCCTGCGTTCGCCCTGCGTCGCGGCCGGCGGCGGCGGCGCTTGCGCGGACGCGTTTTGGTTAACTCCTGTTCACGCTTTTCCGGATGCTTGTCCTGGTACTCTGTCCACCAGTCACACAGCTCCTGTGATACCTCGCCGGCCTCACCCCGCAACAGCAAAAAATCATAGGCGGCACGAAAACGCGGGTGATCCAGCACCCGCTGACTGCGGCGCCCGCCCTTGCGCTCCAGCCGTAACTGTAACATCCAGATCTCGCGCATGGGCAGCGA
>CAMYKJ010000139.1:0-768 GCA_947258945.1 uncultured Ectothiorhodospiraceae bacterium | reverse complement strand
TCGGCGATGATCTGCGACCCCGCGTGTTGCAGTGCCTGCGCCGGCGTCTGTCCTTCCGACTCCAGACGCGCCGCGCGGTAGCGGACCGGCTCCCACAGGAATACCGCGAACAGGAACGCCGGTGTCACCGGCTTGCCGGCGGCGACCCGCTCGTCGGTGTTTGCCAGACCGCGGTTGATCAGGGTCAGGGGGAATTCATTTTCCTGGTGCGTCAGCGATTCATCGGTCAGCGGGAACAACTGCCGGAAGAGATCGTAGTGGCGCAACATCTCGAAGTTGTCCAGCGCACTGCCGCTCATGAACAGCTTGAGCATCTCGTCGAACAGTCGCGCCGGCGGTATGTCGCCCAGCAGCGGGGCCAGCGTGCTGATCGGTCGCTCAGTCTCCGGTTCAATGCGGAATCCAAGCTTGGTGGCAAAGCGCACCGCACGCAGCATACGCACCGGGTCCTCACGGTAACGGGTCTCCGGATCGCCCAGCAGGCGCAGCACCCCGGCCTCGATATCCCGCATGCCGCCTGCATAATCGATAATGGAGAAGTCGTCGATATTGTAGTACAGCGCATTGACCGTGAAATCGCGCCGCAGGGCATCGTCCTCGATCGAGCCGTATACGTTGTCGCGGACGATGCGGCCGTCCTCGTCCACGTGATGCGCGCCGTTGCTGTCACCCGGCTCCTGCCGTCCCCGGAAGGTGGCGACCTCGATGATCTCCCGGCCGAACATGACATGCGCAAGCCTGAAGCGGCGGCCGATCAGGCGACAGTTG
>CAMYKJ010000138.1 GCA_947258945.1 uncultured Ectothiorhodospiraceae bacterium | reverse complement strand
CCGCCGGATTGCAGACCGAACAGGGTGCCGCGGTCGTACACCAGGTTAAACTCGACGTAGCGTCCGCGCCGGTAGCGCTGGAAGTCTTTTTCCCGCTCGCCGTATGCCATGTCCCGCCTGCGCTCGACGATGGGCAGGTAGGCCGGCAGGAAGTGGTTGCCCACACTCATCATCAGCGAGCAGGAATGTTCGAAGCTGCGCAGGTTCAGGTCGTCGAAGAACAGGCCGCCGATACCGCGTGGCTCGTTGCGGTGTTTAAGAAAGAAGTAATCGTCGCACCACTTTTTATAATTCTCATACACCTCGTCGCCGAACGGTGTACAGGCCTCCCGGGCAAGGGTGTGCCAGTGCACGGCGTCCTCCCTGAAACCGTAATAAGGCGTCAGGTCGAAGCCGCCGCCGAACCACCAGACCGGATCCGCATCCTCTTTCTCGGCAAAGAAAAAGCGCACGTTGGCATGCGTGGTCGGGATGTACGGGTTGTGCGGATGTATGACCAGCGAGACCCCCATGGCCTGGAAGTTGCGACCGGCCAGTTCGGGGCGGGCCGCTGTTGCCGAGGGTGGCAACTCGCGGCCGAAGACATGCGAGAAATTGATGCCGGCCTTTTCGAAGACGGCGCCGCCTTCCATAACGCGTGACCGACCGCCGCCGCCTTCCGCGCGTGGCCACTCGTCCTCCCTGAATTTACCGCTGCCATCGGTAGCCTGTATGGCCTCACAGATGATGTCCTGCAGTGTCAGCAGGTAATCGCTGACCAGCTCGATCTCTTTCTGTCCAATGCGCATGCTCAATGGCGCAGTACCTCGCCGGTGAGGCCGTCCCGGATGGTGCTGGGGCGATTGGTGGCACCTGCCGGGTCGTGCAGGATGTAATCGAGTTGGGCATTGAATGCCTTGCGGACACCGAGCGGACTCGTGGCGGGGTGCCGGCCGTGAAGGTTTGCGCTGGTTGAGACCAGCGGGCCACCCCAGGCATCGCACAGCGCCGCGGCGACCGGGTGGTTCGTGACGCGCACCGCCAGGGTGTCATGCTGTCCGGTCAGCCAGGCCGGTGTATCGGGCCGGCAGGGCAACACCCAGGTGACGGGTGCATCCCCGGTACGCCGAATGCGGTTGACGGCGGTACTGGACAGTGGTTGCAGGAACGGTGCGAACTGGTCCAGTTCACTGCCGATCAGGATAACTCCGTGTGAGGGCGAGCGCTGCTTGAGCGCCAGCAGGTGCAACACGGCTGCGGCATCCAGTGGATTGCAGCCGAGCCCGTAGACGCTGTCCGTCGGATAGGCGATCACGCCGCCAGCTGCAATATGACGTACGGCTTCACGAATGTGCCAGTTCATTATTATCAGGCGGTATTCGCTTTCTCTTTATCGGTAGCAGGCAGCGGCGCATCCCAGGGCTCGACGAACTTGCAGTCCTGCTGCGGACAGACGCGCTGCGTCCCGGAACGCTTGGTGGTCTTGATGGCGGTGATCGGCCAGTGACAGTTCGGGCATGGTTGCGCCAGCGGTTCGTTCCAGATGGCATACTCACAGTCGGGATAACGCTCGCATGAATAGAAAATCTTGCCGCGACGTGATTTGCGCTTGAGGATGTTGCCCTGCTTGCAATCCGGGCACTGCACGCCGGTATCTTCGGGTTTTTCCAGCGGTTCGATGAACTTGCAGTCCGGGTAACTGCTGCAGCCGATAAACTTGCCGTAGCGTCCGCTGCGTATGATCAGGTCGGATTCGCATTCCGGGCACTTGCGGCCTTCCACCACCTCGGGTTCGCCGCTGCCGCGTTCGTCATCGACATTGCGCGTATAGTCACAATCCGGATAGCCGCTGCAGCCGATGAAACGGCCGCGTCGTCCCAGGCGGATATTCAATTGTTTGCCGCACTTGGGGCATTCCTCGTCAATCGCTTCGGTGGTAACGTCGCTGCGCGATACACTGGTTTCCTTGTCATCGACCAGGAGCTTGAACGGTTTCCAGAAGTCCTGCATCAGCGGCACCCAGTCCTTCTCGCCGCGGGCAACCGCATCCAGCTCGTCTTCCAGGCGGGCGGTAAAGTCATAGTCGACATACTGGGTGAAATGCTCGGTCAGGAACTTGCTGACGATGCGCCCGACATCGGTCGGATAGAAGCGCTTCTTCTCCAGCGTGACGTATTCACGTGCCTGCAGCGTCGAGATTATGGTGGCGTAGGTCGAGGGTCGGCCGATGCCGTATTCTTCCAGGGTCTTGACCAGGCTGGCTTCCGAGAAGCGCGGTGGCGGTTCGGTAAAGTGCTGGTCGGCACTAATGTCCTTCAGTTCACAACTGTCGCCCTTCTCCAGCGGCGGCAGCAATTTTTCGTCACTGCCGGATTTCGCGTCGTCCGTATCTTCCTGGTAGACGGCCATGAACCCCGGGTCGACTACCGTCGAACCGGTTGCCCGGAATATATTGCCCTCGCCGCAGCCGAAGTCGACGCTCACCGTGTTGATGGTTGCGTGGATCATCTGGCAGGCAATGGTGCGTTTCCAGATCAGGTCATAGAGCTTGAGCTGTTCGGCACTCAGGTACTGCTTGATTTCTTCCGGAGTATTGATGATCGAGGTTGGCCGGATGGCCTCGTGCGCTTCCTGTGCGTTCTTGGCCTTGGTCTTGTAGGTGCGTGCCTCTGCCGGCAGCGCATGCTCACCGTAACGTTCGGGTATGAAAGTACGCATCTCGTCCAGTGCATCCTGCGCGAGATTCACCGAGTCGGTACGCATGTAGGTGATCAGGCCGACCGTGTCACCGCCGATATCCATGCCTTCATATAACTGCTGCGCCACGCGCATGGTGCGGCTCGCCGTGAAGCCGAGCTTGCGCGAAGCTTCCTGCTGCAGCGTTGAAGTGGTGAAGGGCGCTGCCGGGTTGCGCCTGCGTTTTTTCTTTTCGACAGTGTCTACGACGAGCTTTCCACCTGCCGCCTCCAGCAGCGCAGCGCGGGCATCATTGGCGGAAGAGTCATTCACGATCGAGAACTGCTTGAGCTTTTCTCCATGCAGGTGTGTCAGACGTGCGGTGAACTCCTGGTCGTTCCTGTCGAGCTGGCTTTCCAGTGTCCAGTATTCGCGTGCCTTGAAATTTTCGATCTCGATTTCGCGCTCGACGATCATGCGCAGCGCGGGGCTCTGCACGCGTCCGGCCGAGAGTCCACGACGCACCTTCTTCCACAGCAGCGGCGACAGGTTGAAGCCCACCAGGTAGTCCAGCGCGCGGCGCGCCTGCTGTGCGTTGATCAGTTCGGTGGATAGCTCGCGCGCATGCTCGAGAGCCTCATTGACGGCGCGCTTGGTGATCTCGTTGAATACCACGCGGTGCACGGCCTTGCCGTCGAGTGCCTTGCGTTGCTTCAGAAGTTCGCACAGGTGCCAGGAGATGGCTTCGCCTTCGCGGTCCGGGTCAGTCGCAAGATAAAGTGCATCGGATTTTTTCATCGCCTTGACGATGTTGTCGACATGCTTCGAGTTGCGTTCGATGAGCTGGTACTTCATCGCGAAGTCGTGCTCGGTATCGACGGCACCTTCCTTGGGGACAAGGTCGCGCACGTGGCCATAGGAGGCCATGACATCGAAACCCCTGCCCAGGTATTTCTTGATGGTCTTGCACTTGGCGGGTGATTCGACGATTACGAGGTTCTTGCTC
>CAMYKJ010000137.1 GCA_947258945.1 uncultured Ectothiorhodospiraceae bacterium | reverse complement strand
ATGCCTGCTGCATATGGAGCAACATGGCAATATTGTCCCTACAAGCGAATCAGTACCCCACTTTTAAAAATCACGTTTTGTTTTTACACAGCCTGGGCCAGAACACGACATTCCGATGAAACAAGAAACCCCACTAATGCGGGGTTCCTGTACTTCCTGGAACGGCTGCCGGTTCAACTGGTCGATGAGAAACGGCCCCGAAGGGCCGTCACTGAACGAAATGATTAAGCTGTTTTCTTGCGTCTCGCTATCCCAATGAGACTCAGCAGACCAGAGCCGAAGAGCCAGACTGCCGCAGGCACTGGCACGGGCGTTATATTTAGCCCTTCCAAGTAGAATTGAATCAGGGATTCTCCTCTGGGCACGCCGCCCAGGTCGGCGCCAGCGTCCACTAGACTGGCATCGAACGGTGTGCCGACGGCAAGATATTGTATGCTTTGGAGCGGTGCGAAAGTATGAGTAAAGGGTCCGTCGCCCGCATCGTCAACTGAACTCCTGAAGTCGAATCCGCCAAACGCTGTACGAAAATCCTGAGAAAGATCTGGCGCTGTGGCGCCTCCAGCGGTCCAGATCGCGCGACCGAAATTCGAGACGTCATCGACAATGACCTGTAAAACATTTACTGGTGTGTCAAAACTGAACAGTGCAAATTGTATGCTGGGGAACACAGGGCCAGTACAGCCTGGCGCGGTGGTGCTGGATCCGCAAAGTGCATTGTCGAATCCGGGTTGAAAACCAGCCTGGAACGAATCGTTATCGGACTGGCCCAGATCCTGGAGCGTGTAGAGCATCAGACCCGATATGATGGTGTCGGGTGGACCAAGCTGGGTTACTCGGCCGAATGCCGGGTACGAGAAAGATGGCGTAGATGCGACCTCGCTGGTAGTAAAGGGGCCGTAGACCGTCATGGCATCGGTGCCAGAGTTGTATTCAGCATGGTAGCCCCTTGCGGTCACCGAAATACCATTTGCATCAAACGACAGCGAATCAGTGCCGAGAGTCATCGGCACTGTCCGCATGTCTACAACAACGGCGTTAGCTGATGTGGCTATAATGAAGAACGCGAAAACACCCAATGCAAAGGTTGAAAAAAAATGTTTCATTCTGGTAACTCCATGGCGATTATTATTGAACGATCGTCCTTTATTTTTGTTTCGGACCACGCATTTATACACTTATGGAACTACGGTAAATAAAGACCATCACCCGATTTATGTCAATATGAGCAATCTGCCCCAAAATGGTGCAGATAAATATTTACATACAGCATTACAACGTTAGCTTTGTGTTGGAACAATGCACCAACATAATACTTTTGTGCTGATGAGATAGAATTTTCAAAAAGTTACGAGAAAGGTTGCTTCACGTCAGTTGATCATCGCAAATATCAAGAGCGTCCAAGGGTCTGAGAAGGGTCGTCTTCCGTCGTTTAGTGAACTCTTATTTAGAATCAGTCCCTAGTCGTATTCCGGCCAGAAGCAGGCCTTCACAATAAAAAAGGCCCCTGAAGGGGCCATAATCGTATTCGAATTGAGCAGCTTTCTTGCATTCTTATTTTCTAACTACTTGCCGAGTTCCCATAGACCAGTTTCCTTCAGAGCCGTTATGCATTCTTTGCTGACTTTGGATTCATTGGCTTTGATACAGCTCACAATACGGCCCTCACCGGGCTGCACATCAAGACAATGCTTGTCAGCATCTGCTTCACAGGCGCTGATTGAGTAATCGAGTGCAGCAGCTCCCATCTTGATTGACAGGGCCGCCTCCAGGATGCCCTGCTTGCATTCTGAACTCAGGTGCTCTTCATACGCCGCAAGACACATAAAGACTTTATCCGTATTGTCGCCAAGACCATCACAGTGCTGCTTTATATCTTCATCACAACCAGTTACGGAGGATGCGATAACAATATTCCCTTCCGGCAATTTATCAGCAAGTGGCTTGCCAGCCTGTTCGGCGTAAGTTGGCATAGAAAATAACAAGGCCAACATTAGTGGTATACAGGTTTTCATTAAACTGGAAGGCATACGAACTTCTCCAAATTCTGATTAGGGTGTTAGTCGAGCATGTGAGTTTAGCCAATTATCTCACTAGTGTCAGTCCGGATATCCGAGAAAACAACTTGCCCTTCCGGGATGTCTGGCGAACGGCGGGAACGCAGCAACTCTGGACATTACTATTTTCCCGGGTCATGTCTAACGAAGACAATAGCGTACGAATCGATGGCTGGCTTCGGAGTTATTTATATAGTTGATGCGTTAAGGGTGTAGTATGTATCGATAGATCTACTTTTATCATGTACTGATTGTTCTCAAGTACAAATTGGAGGGTACTTCCATGCATAAACCAATACTGCTAAATCCTGAATCATTGGTATTATTTTGCAGCGTCATTGTTGGGGGGCTGTTATCTCCTCAGGCCACCGCAGCAGACGTGAGTCACGGTGAAATGGCAGCTGCAATACGGAGTGCAAATTATCCCTGTGCGCAAATTCTGAAAGTTGACAGCGACGGAAATAACGTCTGGGTTGTTCAGTGTAATTCTGGAAAATTCAATGTTTCCCGCGACCAAAATGGAGATTTAAAGGTCACCCAGACTGACTGAAACGCTAATCAGGGTCTGATAGCTGCAGGCCTACTTCAGCACATAAACGTCCCCGTCATCCAGACTGGAACGCTGTACTTCTATTCAGGGTGTGAAGCAGTCCTTTACGAAACTCTTATAACCCTCATCTCCCGAAGAAGAGAGGGAACAATCAGTTTCTCTGTGTTCTCTGTGTTCTCTGTGTTCTCCGTGTTCTCTGTGTTCTCTGTGTTCTCTGTGTTCTCTGTGGCGTGTGTTTTTAATTTTTTTCTCTGCGCGCGGCGGTCTTACCCGTGCAGGCCGTCGAAGAACTTCTTCACCCCGTCCAGCCATGAGCTGGCCTGCGGGCTGTGGCGGCTGCCGCCCTGCTCGACTTCACCGGAGAATTCCTGCAGCAGTTCCTTCTGACGGCGCGTCAGGTTGACCGGCGTCTCGACACTGACGCGGCAGAGCAGATCGCCGATCGGGCCGCCGCGCACCGGCTTCACTCCCTTGCCGCGTATGCGAAACATCTTGCCGCTCTGTGTCTCGGCCGGGATCTTCAGGTTGACGCGACCGTTCAGGGTCGGCACTTCCAGTTCGCCGCCCAGTGCGGCGGCGGTGAAACTGATAGGCACCTCGCAAAAGAGATTGTTTTCATCGCGCTGGAAGATGGGATGTTCCTTGACCGCGATCTGCACATACAGATCACCCGGCGGACCGCCGCTCTCGCCGGCCTCGCCCTCGCCGGCGAGCCGAATGCGGTCGCCGTTGTCGACACCGGCGGGCACTTTCACCGACAGGGTCTTGTGTTCGCTGACCCGGCCCTTGCCACGACAGTCCGGGCAGGGGTCGGAAATGACGGTGCCTGTACCCTGGCAATGCGGGCAGGTCTGCTGCAGCGAAAAGAAACCCTGCTGCATGCGCACCTGGCCATGACCGCCACAGGTCGTGCAGGGCGTTGGCTTGCTGCCCTTGCGCGCACCGCTGCCGTCGCAGGTGCCGCGCCGCACTGGACCATGGTCGGCACGCGGATCTTCACCTCGGTGCCGGCAACGGCATCCTCCAGTGACAGCTCGAGGTTGTAGCGCAGGTCCGAACCGCGGTAGACACGCTGGCCGCCGCCACCGCGTCCGCCGCCGAAGATGTCGCCAAACACGTCGCCGAAGATATCGCTGAAGCCGGCGCCGCCAGCAGCCCCTGCACCGGCTCCGAAACCACCCCCCATGGACGGATCGACACCGGCATGGCCGAACTGATCGTAGGCCGCGCGTTTCTGCGCATCGCCCAGGACCTCCCAGGCCTCCTTGCACTCCTTGAATTTCGCCTCGGCTTCCTGGTCGTCGGGATTCCTGTCCGGGTGGTACTTCTGCGCAGCACGGCGATAGGCCTTTTTCAGGTCTGCCTCGCTGGCATTTTTGGAAGCACCGAGCACCTCGTAGTAATCACGCTTTGACATATGTCCTGTCCGCTACGCCTTGTTATTCACCCATACCACCCTGCTGTTGACAGTAAAAATCCGGGGCCGGAATCTGTCATGCTGGAGCCGATGCGACGCTACTTGTTGTCGGCATCCTTCACTTCTTCGAACTCGGCATCGACCACGTCATCATCCGCCGAACCCGAAGCGGACTCCGCGCCTGCCTCGCCCGCAGCAGCACCCTCCTGTGCGGCCTGTTCCTGGTAGACGCGCTCGGCCAGCTTGCCGGACTTCTCGCCCAGCGCCTGGGTCTTCGCCTCGATGGCGGCCTTGTCGTCGCCCTTCATGGCCTCCTGCAGCTCCTCGATGGCGGCCTCGATCTCCTTCTTCTCGGCCTCGTCTACCTTGTCACCGAGATCCGTCAGTGACTTGTTGGTCGCGTGAATCAGGCCGTCGGCCTGGTTACGCGCATCGATCAGTTCATGGAACTTGCGGTCCTCCTCGGCATGCGCCTCGGCGTCCTTCACCATCTGGTCGATCTCGTCATCCGACAGGCCGCTGGAGGCCTTGATCTGGATCGACTGCTCCTTGCCGGTCGCCTTGTCCTTGGCGGACACATGCAGGATACCGTTGGCATCGATATCGAAGGTCACCTCGATCTGCGGCACGCCGCGCGGGGCCGGCGGTATATCACTGAGGTCGAAGCGGCCCAGCGACTTGTTCGCGCTGGCCACATCACGCTCGCCCTGCAGCACGTGCACGGTGACGGCCGACTGGTGGTCCTCTGCCGTGGAGAACACCTGGTTTGCCTTGGTCGGAATGGTGGTGTTCTTGTCAATGAGTTTGGTCATCACGCCACCGAGCGTCTCGATACCCAGCGACAGCGGGGTGACATCGAGCAGCAGGACGTCCTTGACGTCGCCGCCCAGCACACCGCCCTGGATGGCCGCACCGACGGCCACCGCCTCGTCCGGGTTGACGTCCTTGCGCGGCTCCTTGCCGAAGAAATTCTTGACCGCCTCCTGCACCTTCGGCATGCGGGTCTGGCCACCGACCAGGATGATGTCGTCGATATCGCCGGTGGACAGGCCGGCATCCTTGAGTGCGATCTTGCACGGCTCGATAGTGCGCTCGATCAGTTCCTCGACCAGCGACTCGAGCTTGGCGCGCGTCAGCTTCATGGTCAGGTGCTTCGGACCACTGGCATCGGCGGTAATGTAGGGCAGATTGACATCCGTATGCTGACTGGAAGATAGCTCGATCTTGGCCTTCTCGGCACCTTCCTTGAGGCGCTGCATGGCCAGCGGATCACCGCGCAGGTCCATGCCCTGTTCCTTCTGGAATGCATCGGCCAGGTAATCGATCAGTCGCTTGTCGAAGTCCTCGCCACCGAGGAAGGTGTCGCCGTTGGTCGACAACACCTCGAACTGGTGTTCGCCGTCGACATCC
>CAMYKJ010000136.1 GCA_947258945.1 uncultured Ectothiorhodospiraceae bacterium | reverse complement strand
TGTTCAAGTCAAACGGTATCGACTGGCTGCCCGGCCGTGGCCAGTTGTTGCCGGACCGCCAGGTCACGGTGACGGCACACGACGGCAGTCACAACACCGTGTCGGCCGAATACATCATCCTGGCGACCGGTTCCGTGCCGATCGCGATCGATGCGGCCCCCTTGCAAGGCGATATCATCGTCGATTCCTCGGGTGCACTGAACTGGACCCGGGTGCCGGAACGTCTCGGCGTTATCGGTGCCGGTGTCATCGGCCTGGAACTCGGCAGCGTCTGGCGTCGCCTGGGTGCTCAGGTGACAATGCTGGAAGCGCAGGACCTGTTCCTGGCCATGGTCGACCAGCAGATCGCACGGACGGCATTGAAGCTGTATACCGGTCAGGGTCTCGATATCCGTCTCGGTGCACGGGTGATGGCCAGCCGCGTCGACGGGGATGCGGTCGAGCTCGATGTCCATGACGGCAAGGGTGAATCCACGCTGCCATTCGACCGGTTGATCGTCGCGGTCGGCCGGCGGCCGAACAGCGAGGGACTGGCCTCGCCCGAGGCTGAACTGGTGCTGGATGAGCGCGGTTATGTGCATGTCAACGGCGACTGCAGCACCAGCCTGCCGGGTGTTTATGCGATCGGTGACCTGGTGCGCGGTCCGATGCTGGCGCACAAGGGCTCGGAAGAAGGTGTCGCGGTGGCGGAGCACATTGCCGGCCAGGCCGGCGAAGTGAACTACGAGGCCATTGCCTCGGTTATCTACACCCAGCCGGAGATTGCCTGGGTCGGAAAAACAGAGGAATCGCTGCGCCAGTCCGGCGTGGAATACCGCAGCGGCGTATTCCCGTTCGCCGCCAGCGGCCGGGCACGCGCCATGCAGCAGACCGACGGCATGGTAAAGGTCCTCAGTGATGCCGCCACCGATGAGGTGCTGGGTGTCCACATAATAGGCCCGCATGCCTCGGAACTGATCGGACAGGCCGTGCTGGCGATGGAATTTTCCGCCAGCAGTGAGGACATCGCACGCACGGTCTTCACCCATCCCACCCTGTCCGAGGCGCTGCACGAGGCGGCGCTGGCAGTCGACGGCCGCGCCATCCATATTGGCAGGAAACGCCGCTAGCCGCTGTTAAATCACCGGTGCCTGGAGGGTACTGCGACCTGCACGGTTAGCTGCGATGTTGCCGGCGTGTCGGTGTGGAATCGAACCAGGTCAGACCTCGCCGTCTGCGTTCCAGTCGCCACTGCGACCGCCGGACTTGTGCAGCAGGCGTACGTTGCTGATGGTCATGCCGCGATCCACGGCCTTGCACATATCGTAGACGGCAAGCGCCGCAATGGAGGCGGCGGTCAGCGCCTCCATTTCCACACCGGTCGGTCCGGTCACGCGGCATTCCGTCGTGATGTGCACGCGGCGATTGGCTTCATCCAGAACGGGCGTCACATCGATTCCCGACAGCAGCAGTGGATGACACAGCGGTACCAGGTCGGCACAGCGCTTGGCTGCCTGTATGCCGGCGATGCGCGCGACCGTCAGTACATCGCCCTTCTTGTGGCCACCTTCCCTGATCAACCGTAATGTCCCGGGCTGCATCAGTACGAAGGCCTCGGCCCGTGCAATGCGCAGTGTATCCGGCTTGTCGCTGATATCGACCATGTTCGCATTGCCCTGATCGTCGATATGTGTGAGTTTACTCATCGTGTCCACTCCTGGATCGGCAGGAAACGGGGGATACCGCCCGTTTCAATGACTGTTTTTGCCGGCATTCCCGCCAGGGCATCGGTCCGGGCGGCCGGACGCGGCATGTCCGGGCCCTGGCGTGGAAATGCATTTGTAATTAATGAATCGGTTTCGTGACGCAGTTGCACGCGCAGGTATACGCGTCGCTGCCGCTTACGAAGAAATCGGTTCGTCCACCGCCGTAACCCAGCGTTTTCCGCCAGGCGTGTCTTCCTGTTTCCAGAAGGGCGCCTCGGTCTTCAGGCTGTCGATCATGTATTCGCAGGCGCTGAAGGCATCCTTGCGGTGTGCGCTGGCAGCGGCCACGAACACAATACGGTCGTTGGGCGCCAACGGCCCGATGCGGTGGATGATGGCAGCGGCAACCAGGTTCCAGTGCTCGATTGCATGCGCCTCGATTTGTGCCAGCGCCTTTTCCGTCATGCCGGGATAGTGTTCGAGCGTCAGTTGTGCAATGGCATCCCCTTCGTTCAGGTCGCGCACCAGCCCGGTAAAACTGACCACGGCGCCGGCACGCCCCGCGCAATGATCACGCAGCAGCTCCAGCTCACTGCCCGGGTCAAAATCCTGTTCCTGCACGCGGATCACGTCAGCCTCCGGTCACCGGCGGGAACCAGGCTACCTCATCGCCATCACGGACCGGGTGGCCCGGTTTTACAATCGTCTGGTTAACGGCGATGCGCACCCGCGTGTTATCCAGTGCAGCGTGCCATCTGTCATTGCGCGCCTGCAGCCACGCAGTCAGTGCCGAGATATCGTTGATATCGCCGGGGAGTTCAACCTGCTCGTCGCCCGTGCCCAGGGTTTCACGCAAGCTGGCAAAGAAACGTAACCTGACCATAATGTATCAACCACCGGTCATGGACATAAAGCGGACAATCTGTTGCGGCCGTTCGCGGAATTCGTGGCGCTCGGGTTTCAGGGTGATGGCATGCTGCACGGCATCCAGCAAATCAGCATCGCTGATTCCGGCACGCAACAGCGGTCGAAATTCGAATTTGTGCTCCTGGCCGAGGCACAGATACAGGGTGCCGTCGACGGCCAGCCGGACACGGTTGCAGGTTTCACAGAAGTGCTGCGAGATCGGGGTAATGAAGCCGATACGCAGATCTGTGCCGGCAACCTGTACATAGCGTGCCGGTCCACCACCGGGCATCACGCCGGGGATCAAATCGTAGCGTGCCGCCAGCCGTGCCTTTACGTCCTGCAGATCAACATAGTAGGAAGCGGCGCTCCGGCCGGTATCGCCCATGGGCATTTTACGTCCTGCAGGTCAACATAGTAGGAGGCGGCGCTCCGGCCGGTATCGCCCATGGGCATGGTTTCAATCAGTCGCAGGGTGAAATCATGCTCGATGCAGAATTCGACCATGTCCTCGATTTCATCATCATTAACGCCCTTCATGACGACCATGTTGATCTTGATCGGGGAAAAGCCGCTGCTTTTTGCAGCCATCAGTCCGGCAATGACCTTGTCGAGGTTGCCCTTTGTGATCTGCTTGAAACGCTCCGCACGCAGTGAATCCAGGCTGACATTGATCCGGCTGACACCTGCAGCGTGCAGCGCTGCAGCATGGCGCGACAGGCCGACGGCATTGGTGCTCAGGGACAGGTCGAGCAGGCCGGGTATTCCGGCAAGATTGCCCGCCAGTTCCGGCAGGTTCCTGCGCACCAGTGGTTCGCCGCCGGTGATGCGAACGCGGCGCACGCCCAGGGAAACGAATGCGCCGATAACACGCTCGATTTCCGCAAAGGTCAGCCACTCATCCGGTTCGCTGAAGTCCCGGTAGTCACCGGGCAGGCAGTAAAAACACCGCAGGTCGCAACGGTCCGTGACGGACAGCCGGACATACTTTACGGTACGGCCAAATGGATCTGTCAGTTCGGTGCTCATTGTTCCTCAGGCTACAGTAGCAGTGCGTCGATTGCCAAACCGGCATAATGACAGTATAGACGATCTAAATCGTATGTTGATCGGGGTTTTCAGGTGTCATGCCCTCCAGTCTGGCCTTGTCTTCCGGCGTATTGATATTCAGGAACATATCCCGTGATGCGGAGAAGTCTGCCAGGGCCAGCCGGTGCCGTGCATACCAGGTGTCAATCTTGCGCCCACCCTCGTTGAGGTAGGCCAGCAGGTCGGGCAACAGTTTGCAGTTCAGCAACGCAAACACCGGCTGCATGCGTGCACCGTCATGGGCGACACTGAGTTCGGCATGATCACTGATCAGGGCATGGTAAAGCGTGGCGGTCAGGTGTGCCGGCACGAGTGGTGAATCACAGGGCACCGTCAATAAATACGGCCGGGCGGTTGCCTGCATGCCGGTGGCCATACCGACCAGCGGCCCGAAATAATCACCCAGCAGGTCCTTTATGACCGGATAGCCAAAGGCGCGGTAACGGTCCTGGTTGCGGTTCGCGTTGATGATGATTTCGCCTGTCTGTGGCCGTAATGCGGTAATAATATAGTCGAGCAAGGGCCTGTCATGCAGCTCGATCAGGCCCTTGTCCTCGCCGCCCATGCGCCGTGCCTTGCCACCGGCGAGTATGACTGCGCTGATGTCGTTGACGGGGATGCGGGTATCTGCCGGCATGGTCTGTTTATGGCATGATGTGCCTGTCAGCCTGCTTCAGGATGACATGGTAATCATGAGACAGGCAGGTAACTGCCGGGGGGTACATTTTGAACGAAGACGTCGTCAACATGGAAATCCGTAAATTCCTCAAGAAGGTCGGTATCACCTCGCAGCGGGAGATCGAAAAGGCCCTGCAGGAAGCCGATGCGGCCGGCAAGCTGCAAGGCGGCGCGCCGCTCAAGGCCACCATGACACTGGAAGTCGCCGGCCTGGCACTGTCGCATACCATCGATGGCGAGATCGCGTTCGAATAGAACGGTCAGCGTATTGTCTTCGGTGCATGCTTTTCAGGCGGCGCGTCGAAGATGATGTTGTCCGCGCCGTGGTAAACCAGAAAATGCCGCCCCTTGGCGCGGGCAATCATGGTTACACCCAGCTCCTGTGCCAGTTCCAGGCCCATGTGGGTGACGCCGGAACGTGACAGCAATACCGCAATTCCCATCGTGGCCGTCTTCATGACGATTTCCGAGGTCAGTCGGCCGGTGGTATAGAAAATCTTTTTGTCGCCGTGGATATCATCCAGCCACATATAGCCGGAAATTGCATCGGCAGCGTTATGGCGACCGACATCTTCCGTATAAAGTATTATTTCACTGTCCTCGCACAGGCCGCAGCCGTGTACCGCACCGGCGCGCTTGTAGATAGCGTTACAGCCAGACACCTTCTCAAGCAGCTGGTAAATAACCGACTGTCGTATCGCGATCTCCGGCAGGCGCACCGTATACAGCGAGTCCAGTGTGCAGCTGAACACCGTCCCCTGTCCGCAACCGGTGGTGACGGTGCGTTTCTTCAGCTTTTCGTCCCAGCCTTCGATGCCACCCCGGGTGGTGACATTGACTGCCTCGGTACGGTGGTCAACGTTGACTGACTTGATCTGGTCGAGGCGGTCAACGAAGCGCTGATTGCGGAGATAGCCCAGCGCCAGCGCTTCGGGATGCGCACCGATGGTCATGAGTGTGACGATCTCGCGGCCATCCACATACAGCGTGAGGGGCGACTCTCCCGGTATTTCGACGTCGCGGCGGTTGTTGAATTCATCAACCGCCTGTACCGGGTGGGTCGGTGATAGCCCGGCATGGGTGATCTCGGGCCGGTACTTGTCCTGTGTGCGTGACATGGCGATCGTATCCGGGAGCAGATCTCTGTGTGGCTGTTCGAGCTGCCGTGTTCATGTCTATACTATGGGTTAATGGTCAAGGATAGCAACCCGTGCAAATGTAGTGGTCAAACAGCATGACTGATTCCCTGGATACGCCGGTGCCCGACTCGTTTTCCGTGTCGGTACTCGTCGAGTTTCGCGAGCTGCGTGACAATCGCTGGGAGACGGGTCGCTGGTCTGTTGCGGGAGTGGTTGCCGGCAGCCGCGGTTCCGGCGACATCACGGAGGACAGGGAATTGCATGCGGCTGCAAAGGGGCAGCAATTTCTGCATACCGGTTTGCACATGCACCTCTACAGGGACGATGCCGAAAGCTACTACTTCAATCTGGTAAGCGACACTCCACGCGTCTTCGTGATTTGCAGCCAGGAACCCGGTGGTCCATTGCGGCCTTTCATTGCAACACTGAGTTACGGCGAGGCCACCTCGTACATGGAAACCGACGAGATCGTCGAGTCTGTCGCCATGCCGCCCGAATTATATCGCTGGGCCGAGCGCTTTGTGCTCGAGCATTACGTCCCGGAGAAACGCAGGAAACGCAAGCGTGAAAACTGGAAAGAGGAAGCCCGTGGGCCGCGAAAATAAGCCGGAGCAGGATACCGCCGGGCGCGGTGAAGACTTCCTGCAGCGCTGGTCGCGCCGCAAGCTGGATGTACAGCATGACGATCAGGAAACACCTGATAGCGAACCCGGTGCAGCAAAAAACGTCACGCCGGCGGCGGATGAGCCGGAAAAGGTACTGACGGACGCCGACATGCCGCCGATCGAAACACTCGGCGAGGACAGCGACTATTCACCCTTCCTGTCGCCGGGCGTCAGCGATGATCTGCGGCAGCAGGCCATGCGCAAGCTGTTCACCCAGCCGGATTTCAACATTACCGACGGGCTCAATGATTACGACGAGGACTACACGCAATTCGCCGGGCTCGGCAGTGTCATTACCCATGAAATGAAGCGCATGCTGCAGCGCGAGCTGGAGAAAGACAGAGCCCTTTCGACAGCAGATACTGAACCGCCTGCCGGTGAATCCAGCGCCGCCATGGATGTTGCGCCCGCAGCGGATGAGCCGGAAAAGGTACTGACGGACGCCGACATGCCGCCGATCGAAACACTCGGCGAGGACAGTGACT
>CAMYKJ010000135.1 GCA_947258945.1 uncultured Ectothiorhodospiraceae bacterium | reverse complement strand
CCGTGCTGGGCAATGGCATAGCCCTGCTCTGCCGCTGCCAGCATCATCTTGTAGGCGCGCAGATCGTTGCGCACGACGCCGAGACCGTTCTGGCACATAATGGCGACCCGGTGCTGCGCATCGGCATCACCGGCATCCGCCAGCGGCGACAGCAACTGCATGGCCAGCGAAAAATTCTTGGCCTCGAAGGCCGCCACGCCACTGGCGTAATCCTGATTGTTAATGACATCGTTTGACATGACAGACCTCGGGTCGGCGACAGGCAGGGCGTAATGCTAGCCATTCCTGTGCCGGTATCGAATACCTCTAAAGAGACAATCTCTCGGACTTTCATAAAGATAGGGCGACCTCACCGGGTCATCATCACTCCCCCCATCGGGATATACGGAGCAATTTTGCCCTCCTGTATACTCCTGCGGCAAGTATTAACCCCAATTGAAACAATGAACTAGACGCCCGGAGGGCATTCTGACGCAGTCATGTCAGTCGCAATCACCGGTGACGTTGCCCGCATGCAGCAGGTCGTCAACGGCGGCGAGACCCGGGGCGACAGCCTGCGCGTTGCGGGACCGGCCGGGACTGATGACCGCGTGATCCAGTCCTGCATACATTATTACCCTGTCAAACACCGAGCAATCACGAGGAAACAGCGATGAACCAGGAATACTACGAAGCGACCACCAAGATGGAAGAAATGGGCATCGATCCCGAATACATACAGGGCTGGCAGGGTGGCTACCTGCTGAACCCGGAGCGCGAAGAACAGCGGGTGACGGAAGCCTATTCCGCCGGTTACGAGGACGGCAAGGCACACAACATGGACAACTTCTCCAACTGGAAGACATAAGCGTCCACGGAAAACGAAAAAAGGCGGGTATTTACCCGCCTTTTTTATGCCACCTTCAAAGAGGCCCGGGCATCACGCGAACAGATCGCGCAGCGCCTTGTTCAGCGGTGGCAGCGTCTCCGGCACCTCGATATCGATCACCTGGTCTGTGATCCACTGATTGTCCTTCGCGCCCATCACGGCCCGGACCTTTTCACCGAAGTAGCGCTTGAAGGCGTAGCCGGGTTCATCGTCGACCATGGCAAATTCCGCATAGTCCGCGGCACGCGCGTTCAGCAGATCGATCAGCGGCTGGCGGTATGTCCCCTTGCCCTGAATATCGGCGCGGTTTTCCTGCATCCGGTCGGCCAGGTGCAGCGCAAGGGAAGTTATGAATGCCTGCCGCTCCTGCTGGTCGAGCTGTTCCGCCTTCAAGCGGTCGGCCAGATGAACCAGGAAGGCAAGAAACTCCGCCATGATGTCCAGCCGTTGCGTGTTGGTGTCGGTCTGGAATCCCTCGTTCTCCAGGTCGTGCAGGGAATGCTCCCTTTCCCTGTTCCATTTGCTCTTGACTCTCACTACCCGCTCCTGCAAACCATAGCATCAGTCCTGTTTATGGCGACTGATAAGGGCACATGCTAGCATAGAACTGACCTGCAAATTCACGGGGCAATCGTTGTGGAAGAAGGCACACGCGCGACACAGGAACGGCTTGCAGAAGACAACCCGGCGTTGCTGGCCGTGCTCGATGCCGTGCGGACCAATTGCCATATATCCGATGCGCGTCACGCAGCCGACTATACCCTGTGTGTGTACCTCATGAAGATGCGCGAGTATTTTCGCTGGGAACGGAACATCCCGTATGACACACCCCTGCCGCACGACGAACTGACACGCTGGCTGACACGGCGCGAGGCGCACTGGGACAATCTCGATGACCGGGCATTCGAAAACATTCCGGTCAACGACACGATACAGGATCCGTTCGACACAACGGAGATCAATGCCGGCCTGACCGACATCGGGTACGTTTACAGCAGCGGTTACGGACGCAACATGAAACCGGTGTTTTTCCTGGGTGAGCTGGAACGACACGAGCAGCAGGACGACTACACGCTGCTGGTATCAGGGCGGGAGCTGGCACGCGACCTTGCAGCACCGCCCGCCATGAGCCGCGACCGGACGATCTACATCCGTCGCGAGTCCCTGCGTCGCATGATCTGGGAAAAGGTCGAGGAATGGCGCTGGAACAGGCCGGACAACGCGATGAAAACGGTGCTCGGCTACTATGACTTCGGCAATGACGCCGAAGGCGCACTCGATGCCATGACTGACATGGCGCTGGAAGGCGTGATACTGCACGAAATCGGCGAGGTAATGGCCGGCGAGATCCTGGGACCGGCATGGCAGGAAATGCTGGTGTCGGTCGGACACAGCCGGGCAGAGATCATGGCACGCGCCGTGCGCGATCACCTGGCCGATGCCCTGTCCACCCTGCCGGGCCTGCTGGCAGATCCCGATCCGGCGGCCGTGCACTTCTACATGGCCACTATGCACAACCTGGGCAAGGAACTGTTTCCGGAACTGGTGTCCGCCTACGAAATCTGGTCTGCTACCGGTGACAGCGCGGAACTGCGGCGCGTCGCCGAGCGCGCACGCCTGCACTGGGAGTCGCTGGCACGCGAAATACTGGAGATTTTCAGTACACAACAGGCTGCCTGGCAGCAGGCACTGGTCCGCGCCATCGAGAACCGCTCGCTGTAAAACGCAAAGGACACGCAACAAAGATGACCCGCATTGCCGACCGGCAGGCTCCATCCCTGCAGACAATTCATGAAATCAAGCCGCATACATTTATCTTCGAGCAACCGCGCGCCCTCGCCCTCGACATATGCAGTGAAATGATTCGTCGTTTCGAGGCCGGCACGGATGAGCAGTACCCGGGGCGGATCGGTCAGACCGTTCAGGAGGACCAGGACGTCAAGCGTTCGACCGATCTCGTGGTGAGCGGAAAACCGCACTGGAAAGACATCGACGGTGAACTGTTCCGCTCGCTCGGCCGGGCCATCCGCGAATTCCGCGAGACCTACCCGTTCTTCAAGGGCCCCTTCAAGGACAGCGGCTACGCCATCCAGCGCACCGACCCCGGCGAGTTCTATCACTGGCATATCGACGGTGGCAGCCACGAGTTCAGCCAGCGCCAGCTGGTTGCCGTCTGGTACCTGAACGATGTGCCCGGTCCCGGTGGCGAGACGGAATTTTCCAGCCAGCAGGTAAAGATAACGCCCGTGGCCGGCAAGCTGCTGCTGTTCCCCCCCTTCTGGACGCACGAGCACCGTGGCGTGACGCTGGAAGCGGGCGTCAAGTACATCGCGACCACCTGGGTGATATTCGCCTGATACCGCCGCACCTGGACATCATCGAACCGGTTACCGAAGCGGACTTCCGGCAATACTATGCATTACGCTGGAAGATCCTGCGCGCGCCCTGGGGCCAGCCGCCCGGCAGTGAACGTGATCCGCAGGATGTCGACAGCATGCACCTGATGCTGGTCGATCCGCACCACGTGGCCGTGGGGGTCGGTCGCCTGCACTTCAATTCCATCCGCGAGGCGCAGATCCGTTACATGGCCATTGACGTCAGCGCACAGCGGCGCGGACTCGGCAGCCGCCTGCTGGAGGCCCTGGAAGCGCGGGCACGCGAGCTGGGGGCCGCGCGCGTGGTTCTGGATGCACGGGAGTCCGCACTGCGTTTTTACCATAAACACGGCTACAGGACCGTTGGGCCCGGGCATGTACTGTATAACAGCATTGCCCACGTGAAGATGAAAAAGGAAGTCTAGAACTTCCGATGGTCAGTCGAAATGGCCGGCCTCGCGTGCAAACTGCCGGAGGGCATCCATGTCCGGATAACTGTCGCCGAACTGTTCGCGATAAATCCGCCACTCCGCATACTCGGCCGCCTGTTCCGGGTTCGTCCCCTGGCAGCCCAGCACTGTCACAACGGCATCACCCACCTCACCGGCGACAAAACGGATACCTTCCTGCAGTGGCAGACGGTCCCAGTAAGGCCGGAAATAGACCAGGCCTGCAGCTTGCCGGAGACACTCGACCATGACGTCCATTCGTCCGTCCGTGAAACGGATCAACAGGGGCGCCGTCATTGAAAAAAGATCAGCCATGCACCACCGGCATGCCGGCTTAGCCGATAACCAGCTCGGTTTCCAGCATCTCGCCGTGGGTATCGATGCGGATACCGGTCACACCGGGTACACGCGCGAGAATATAAGCGCACAACAGGACCATCAGCTGCTTGTTGTCATGATCCATTGCGGTCAGCATTTTGTCACCGACAATCTGGCAACGCTGTTCCTGGTCGGGCGAATCGACCCAGTCGCGGCTCATCTGCCAGCCCTTGTCCATATCCCTGTCGATCTTGCTGAAAAACTCCTCGCCTTCGGCCACAATGGCTTCCGGGACAGTGACGGGATAAACCTGGTCTTCAACGACAATATTCAGTTTCATACTGCGGGCCTTGTGCGGTACAGGTTGAATAAAAATGCATTTTACTCCATATAATCACGCAAATGCAGGATACTGAATCATGCTGACACACATACAAGGCGTTCTGAATGCACCACAGCTGGGAGCAGCCCGCAAGCTGCTGGATGCCGGCAGCTTTGCCGATGGCGGCGGATCGGCTGGCATGGCGGCAAAACGCGTCAAGCATAACGAGGAACTGTCGCTGGATGATGCCCGCCACGCCGAGCTCAACAACCTGGTCATGGGTTGCCTGGTCAAACACCCGGTGTATCGCAGCGCGGCCATGCCGCTGAAGGTTGCAACACCCTACTACGCACGCTATACGCAAGGCATGTCCTACGGCGAACACGTCGATGATCCGGTCATGGGAGAAGGGCAGCTGTACCGCTCTGATATATCGGTGACGATCTTCCTCAACGATCCTGCCGACTACGATGGCGGCGAGCTGGTCATCACCACTGCATTTGGCGACCAGTCGGTCAGGCTGCCGGCCGGCGATGCCGTACTCTATCCCTCGTCCAGCGTGCACCGCGTCAGCGAGGTCACC
Organism: uncultured Ectothiorhodospiraceae bacterium; assembly: GCA_947258945.1. GTDB lineage: Bacteria > Pseudomonadota > Gammaproteobacteria > UBA9214 > UBA9214 > UBA9214. The sequence goes on along the minus strand of CAMYKJ010000135.1, from coordinate 145 downwards.
CGCGGCGAGCGCCTGGTCGCGGTCAGCTGGATACAGAGCATGGTGCGCAATGCGGAACAACGCGCCCTGCTGCACGAACTCAACCAGGCACGCGAGGCGCTGTTACGCGAACAGCCGGACAGCGGCGCCACACGCCGCGTGAACC
>CAMYKJ010000134.1 GCA_947258945.1 uncultured Ectothiorhodospiraceae bacterium | reverse complement strand
GGCCGCCTGCTGCTCGCGACCAGGTGATTCTTGGCCGTGTTGATGGCGATCCGGTAGATCCAGGTATAAAACGCACTGTCTCCCCTGAAACGGCCAAGTGCCTTGTAGGCCTTAATAAAGGCCTCCTGGGCGATGTCCATGGCCTCGTCCTGGTCATGCACATAACGGTAAGCTAACTGTATGATCTTGCTCTGGTATTTCTGGACGAGCACATCGAATGCCGTTTTGTCACCGCCCTGTACCCGCTCCACCAGTGCCTGATCTATGCTTCTTTCGCCCATCCGGGCTGTCTCCCGTCAACCCGGAACTGCACCCGATAGACAGTGTGCACCGGCGATAGTTCGCGTTATTGTATGGAAATCAGCGATTTCACCCGCAAGGCAATGCTGCCCGCCGCGGTGAAACCTGCCAGGTGACTATGGTAACGACAAACCGATTCGATGTCCTGATCATTGGCAGCGGCGCCGCCGGGCTGAGCCTGGCCCTGCGCCTGCCGGATCACGTCAGGGTCGCCATACTGGCCAAGAGCAACCTGGAAGAAGGCAGCACGCTGTATGCCCAGGGCGGGATTTCGGCAGTGACCGACCCGCAGGACACCTTCGAATCGCATATTGCAGACACCCTCGATGCCGGCGCCGGACTGAACAAGCCGGAGGCAGTACGCTTCACCATCGAACACGCGCCGGCCGCCGTCGACTGGCTGGTCAACCTGGGCGTGCCGTTCACCCGCCACAATCACGCGGGCGATCAGGACAGCTTTCACCTTACCCGGGAAGGCGGGCATTCGACCCGCCGGGTTCTGCACGCGGCGGATGCCACCGGGCGTGCCATGGAAACCACGCTCGTCAGCGAGGCGCGCAGGCGGGACAACATCACGCTGCTCGAGCACCACATCGCCATCGACCTGATCACGGCCGGCAAGCTGGGCCTGGCCGACAATCGCGCCCTCGGCGCCTACGTGCTCGACCGCACGCGCAAACGGGTCAGCGCCATTCCGGCACGCACCGTGGTACTGGCCACAGGCGGGGCCAGCAAGGTCTATCTCTACACCAGCAACCCGGACACCTCGAGCGGCGACGGTATCGCCATGGCCTGGCGCGCCGGCTGCCGGGTCGCCAATATGGAGTTCAACCAGTTTCACCCCACCTGCCTGTACCACCCGCAGGCCAAATCCTTCCTGGTCACGGAAGCGGTGCGCGGTGAAGGCGGTCAACTGCGGCTGCCGGACGGCAGTACCTTCATGGAACGTTTCGACGAACGCGGCAACCTCGCGCCGCGTGATATCGTCGCGCGCGCAATCGACCACGAAATGAAGCGCCTGGGTGCCGAATACGTGCTGCTCGATATCAGCCACAGGCCCGCACCGTTCATCAGGGAACACTTCCCGAATGTCTACTCGCGCTGCCGCGAACTGGGCTATGACATGACACTGGAACCCATCCCGGTCGTACCGGCCGCACACTACACCTGTGGTGGCGTCATTACAGACATGTACGGACGTACCGACCTGGACGGCCTGTACGCCGTCGGTGAAGTCGCCTGTACCGGCATGCACGGCGCCAATCGCATGGCCAGCAATTCACTGCTGGAATGCCTGGTATTCGGTACCGCGGCCGCCGAACATATCGGCAGTAATTCGGTACCGCGGCCGCCGAACATATCGGCAGTATGCTAACTGACATACCCGAACCACCGGCATTGCCCGACTGGGATGAATCGCGCGTCAGGGACTCCGACGAGGAAGTGGTGGTCAGTCACAACTGGGACGAACTGCGCCGCTGCATGTGGAACTACGTGGGTATCGTCAGGACAGACAAGCGGCTGGCACGCGCCTGGCGGCGGGTCGACCTGCTGCAACAGGAAATCCAGGAGTACTACAGTAATTTCACGATCTCCAGCGACCTGCTCGAGCTACGCAACCTGGCGCAGGTTGCCGCACTTATCATTCGCTCGGCGCAGCTGCGCAAGGAAAGCCGCGGCCTGCATTACACACTGGATTACCCGGAGGCGGACACCACGCGCCCGCCGGAAGACACCGTGCTGACACCACCGGCCGGCGGCGGTACTGATCTGGAGAACGACCGGCAAAGGGCCGCTAACTGATCGCGAAGGCCGCGTACGATTCCCCGGCCAGGTCTTCGCAGACACAGGTGTCGACCTGCGCCTGCGGCGGTCCCGACCGCAGCCAGGTACACAGATCGGCGACACGCTCATGCGTGCCGCAGGCGACGACCTCGACGCATCCGTCCGGCAGGTTACGTGCATAACCGGTCACGCCCAGTCGTTGCGCCTGTTCAAGCGTCGATGCCCGGAAGAACACGCCCTGCACCAGGCCGGACACCAGGCAGCGCTTGCAGATCATGATGCGGCAGTGCCCTTACTGCTTCGCTACCTGCGCCTGTTTACGGGCGATGTATTGCTCGATATCCTCGCGCGTAACCGGGCCTTCCTGACGCGCCACGGCCTCGCCCTGCGGCGAGATAATGTAGGTGGTCGGCAGGCCGAGTACCGGGCCGAGCGGCGTTACCGGCACCGGGTCCATACGCAGGATCGGGTAACTGATCATGTGGGACTCGACAAATTCCCGCAGGTATTCATCATTGACTTCCTCGTGGTCAATGCCCAGCACCACGAGCTTGTCACGGTTGTTATCGTGCAGGTCAACCAGGCCCGGGATCTCTTCCAGGCACGGCGGACACCAGGTGGCCCAGTAATTGACGATCACCCACTTGCCGCGAAAATCCGACAGGGACACCTGCTTGCCGTCCAGGTCCGGCAGGGTGAAGTCCACCGTATCGGCGGCATTCGTAGCAGCGGCAAACAGGGCCACCAGAAAAATCAGATAACGCATTGCTCAACTCCCGAACTTCGTAATTTCATTATTCGACCGGCAGGATTATACCCTGTCGGCCCCAATGGCGGTTTTTGTACATCACGCCCCACGAACCCGCTACAATTGTGACTGACAACCGGCAACGAGGTTCCTTGGTAATCCTGCATGAGTACCATTACAGAACAGGACTTTATCGACAGTATCGGCGATGCGCTGCAGTACATCTCCTACTATCACCCGCCGGACTTCATCAGGGCCATGACCGCGGCCTGGCAGCGTGAGGAATCCCCCGCCGCGAAGGATGCCATGGCGCAGATACTGATCAACTCGCGCATGTGTGCCGAGGGACATCGCCCGATCTGCCAGGACACCGGGATCGTCAACGTGTTTCTCAGGATCGGCATGAACGTCCACTGGGATACCGCGCGCAGTATCGATGACATGGTCAACGCGGCCGTCAGCCGGGCGTACAAGGACCCGGACAACCCCCTGCGCGGATCGATCGTCAGCGACCCGGCCGGCGAGCGCCGCAACACCGGCGACAACACCCCGGCCGTCATCCACAAGGATGTGGTGCCGGGTGATACGGTCGAGGTGACGGTCGCGGCGAAGGGTGGCGGCTCGGAAAACAAATCCCGTTTCGCCATCCTCAACCCGAGCGATGACATCGTCGCCTGGGTGCTGGAACAGGTACCCTCCATGGGTGCCGGCTGGTGCCCGCCGGGCATCCTCGGCATCGGCATCGGCGGCACCGCCGAGAAGGCGATGCTGCTGGCCAAGGAGGCCATCCTCGAGCCGGTCACTATCCACGAGTTGCAGGCACGCGGAGCGCAGACACGGCTGGAGGAACTGCGCCTCGAGATTTTCGACAAGGTGAATGCACTGGGCATCGGCGCCCAGGGTCTCGGCGGACTGACCACCGTGCTGGATGTAAAGCTCAGGGACTATCCTACGCACGCGGCCTCGAAACCGGTGGCGATGATCCCCAACTGCGCCGCCACCCGTCACATTCACTTCACGCTGGATGGCAGCGGGCCGGCACGGCTCGAATCACCTCGACTGGAAGACTGGCCGTCCATTGCGCGCGATGCCGGCAGCACCAGCCGCCGGGTCAACCTGGACACACTGCAACGCTCCGACATCCGCGACTGGAAACCCGGCGAGACGCTGCTGCTGAGCGGCAGGATGCTTACCGGGCGCGACGCCGCCCACAAGCGCATCGTCGACCTGATCGGGCGCGGCGAACCATTGCCGGACGGGCTGGACTTCAACGGGCGCTTTATCTATTACGTCGGACCGGTCGACCCGGTCGGCAACGAGGTCGTCGGACCCGCCGGACCGACCACTGCAACACGCATGGACAAGTTCACCGACACCTTGCTGGAGAAAACCGGCCTGCTCGGTATGATCGGCAAGGCGGAGCGCGGCCCGCAGACCATCGAATCCATCGCCCGCCACGGTGCGGTTTACCTGATTGCGACCGGCGGCGCCGCCTTCCTGGTATCGAAAGCCATTCGTGCGGCACGCGTCATCGCGTTCCCGGAGCTGGGCATGGAGGCGGTCTACGAGTTCGAGGTCGAGGACATGCCGGTGACGGTTGCCGTGGACACGCAGGGCAATTCAGTACACAGGAGCGGACCCGAGGAATGGCGCATGCGCATCGGCAAGATACCGGTCGTAAAGGGCTGAACCCGGGAGCACCCATGACTGACAGGATTACCATCTATCACAACCCGCGTTGCAGCAAGTCGCGGGCGACCCTGGCCCTGCTCGAGCAACAGGGCAAGCAGGCAGAGGTGGTTGAATACCTGAAGATACCCCCCTCTGCTGCCGAGCTGGAAGAGATTCTCGGCATGCTCGGACTGGAACCGCGCGAGCTGCTGCGCACGAAGGAAGCGGAGTACAAGGAAGCCGGACTGGACAACCCGGACCTCACCCGCGCCCAACTGATCGACGCCATGGTGCGATATCCGAAACTGATCGAACGCCCGATTGTGATCAAAGACGGCAAGGCCGCACTCGGCCGTCCGCCGGAGAGCGTGCTGGAGATTTTATGAAAGGCCACTCGCGCAAAGACGCCAAGGCGCAAAGAAATTCATTACCCTTGCACATCACAGCCCCCTCCCCCTGAGGGGGAGGGATGGGGAGAGGGGGTCTAATCGGGTTGTTTGTTATTATCCCCTCTCCCTAACCCTCTCCCGAGGGGAGAGGGAAATGACCTGGCAGATAAAAACAGATTATGCTTTGCGCCTTGGCGTCTTTGCGCGAATAATTATCAAACCATGACCGAAATACTCGTACTCTATTACAGCCGCTACGGCGCTACCGCCGAGATGGCGCAGCTCATCGCCCGCGGCATCGACACCGTGGCGGGTTGCCAGGCGCGCCTGCGCACCGTCCCGCCGGTATCCACGGTGTGCGAGGCCACGGAAGATGACATTCCCGCCGAGGGACCGCCGTACGCAACCCTCGAAGACCTGGATGAATGCGCCGGGCTGGCCCTCGGCAGCCCGACC
>CAMYKJ010000133.1 GCA_947258945.1 uncultured Ectothiorhodospiraceae bacterium | reverse complement strand
GAACAGACCAAAACTGTCGAGCTGGTGATTCGGGTAGTCGACGAGGCGGAGATTACCGCACTCAATCGCCAGTACCGTGGCAAGGACGGCGCAACCAACGTCCTTTCGTTTCCCGGCGAGCTGCCGGCGGAAGTCGGTTCCGCACTGATCGGCGATATCGTGATTTGCGCGCCGGTGGTAGCGCGCGAGTGTGTGCTGCAGAACAAGTCGCATGACGCCCACTGGGCACACCTCGTGATACACGGCGTACTGCACCTGCAGGGATTCGACCACCAGACGGATGACGAGGCGCGGCGCATGGAGGCCTGCGAGGCGCGCCTGCTCGGCGAGCTGGGTTTCGCCGACCCCTACGGGGAGATGGCCTGAGGCCTGCGTGACTGTACTGACATGGTGGCAATGCAACCGCCATTGCCGATATAGTGGCGACAAGGCAGCTGCAGAGGGCTGACAGCCGACTGATATTGTTTTTATGAATATCACGTAACTGACTAATATTTAATGAATAAAGACCGACCTACCGACGGCCCCGCACGGCCGCCCTGGCTGGAGCAACTGGCCCGGATGTTTGCGCGGGAGCCCGCCAGCAACGAGCAGCTGATCGAGCTGCTGCGTGCCGCCCATCTACACAACCTGTATGACGCCGACGCCCTGGCAATGCTCGAGGGCGTGCTGCAGGTGGATGATATGCAGGTCCGCGACATCATGATCCCCCGTACCCAGGTGGTCATCCTCGAACGCGACGCCAGCCCGGACGAGTTGCTGCGCACGATTGTCAAGTCCGGTCACTCGCGCTTCCCGGTGATTGGCGAAAGCCGCAACGAAGTGGTCGGCATCCTGCTGGCCAAGGACCTGCTGCTGTATGCGTTTCAGCGCACCGACGGGCGATTCAATGTGAAGGATCTGCTGCGACCGGCGGTCTTTATACCGGAGAGCAAGCGTCTCAACGTGCTGCTCAAGGAGTTTCGTTCCAGTCGCAATCACATGGCCATCGTAGTGGACGAGTATGGCGGCGTTGCCGGCATGGTGACGATCGAGGACGTGATCGAGCAGATCGTCGGCGAGATCGAAGACGAGCACGATGTCGAGGAAGAGGACATTATCCGCAAGCACAGCGAGGTGCATTACACCATCAAGGCACTGACGCCGATCGAGGACTTCAACGAGTATTTCGGCGCGGAATTGTCCGCTGAGGAATTCGACACCATCGGCGGACTGGTTGTGCACGAGATCGGTCATCTGCCTAAGCGCGGCGAGCGTATCGCCATCGGCAACCTGTTGTTCAAGGTGTTGCGTGCGGACAGTCGCCGCGTGCACATGCTGCAGCTGACCATGCTGCCGCGGCCGGTCGAGAAACAGGCCGACCTGCTGAACGTCAAACCGTGACACGCACGCCGGCAACGGCGCTGTGGGTCCCGGTCCCCGAACGCCTGCAACCCTGGCTGGTCGTCATCGCGGGCGTGCTGGCCGTCGGCGCCTTTGCGCCTTTCAGTGTCTATCCACTGGCATTCCTGTCGCTGGCCGTCGTGTTCAACCAGTGGCTGGGCGACAGCCCGCGCCGTGCCTTGCGGCACGGTGCCCTGTTCGGTCTCGGCTTCTTCAGTACCGGCGTCTCCTGGGTCTACGTGAGCGTGCATGTCTACGGCCAGGTGCCGATGGTGCCGGCGGCGCTGGTCGCCGTCCTGCTGGTGGTGGTGCTCAGCGTGTTTCCCGCGCTGACCGGTTACCTGTGCCGGCGTTATCTGGCGGCTGCCGGCCCGGGTGGTCTGCTGCTGGTGCTGCCGGCCGGCTGGGTGCTGGCCGAATGGCTGCGGGGCTGGATCTTCACCGGCTTCCCGTGGCTTGATATCGGTGCCAGCCAGATCAACGGACCGCTGGACGGCTACCTGCCCGTGCTCGGCGAATACGGCGTCACCTGGCTGGTCGGGCTGGGCGCCGGGCTGCTGCTGGCGTTGGTGGCCAACCGGCAGCGCGCGGTCAGCGCGGGCCTGCTTGCCGCGCTGCTGGCGGGTGGATATTTGCTGGATCACGTGGAGTGGACGTCAGCGCGCGGCGAGCCCGTTCGCGTCAGTCTCATACAGGGCAATATCGCACAGGAAGACAAATGGGCGCCGGAACATCTCGAGCGCACGCTGCTGCTGTATGCGGATCTCACGTCTGCGGCTGCGGACAGCGACCTGGTGGTCTGGCCGGAGACCGCGATTCCCGCCTTCTACCACCAGGTCGAGGACAGTTATATTCCCTACCTGGAAGAGCAGCTGGCGGAGACCGGCAAGAGCCTGCTTACCGGTATCCCGGTGCTCGACCGCGAATCGTGGAACTACTACAACAGCATCATCACATTGAACGGGCAACGCGGGTTCTACAACAAGCAGCACCTGGTCGCGTTCGGTGAATACCTGCCGTTGCGCTGGCTGATCGGTGATACGCTCGATGCGCTGGCTGTGCCGAATGCCGATTTCACCCCGGGCAGCGATGATCAGCCACTACTGAATGCCGCCGGTTACCCGGTCGGCGCATCCATCTGCTTCGAGGTGGCGTTCGCGCGCCTGATCAGTAACGCCTTGCCGGCCGCGGCCTTTCTCGTCAACGTCAGCAACGACGGCTGGTTCGGCCGTTCGCTGGCGCCGTTCCAGCACCTCGAGCTCGCGCGCGTGCGCGCGAAGGAAACCGGCCGCGCCCTGCTGCGCGCCACCAACACCGGCATCTCCGCGATTATCAATCATGACGGCTCGATCCAGACGAAGAGCCCGCAGTTCGAGCAGGCGGTGGTAAAAGGGGAGATCGTGCCGCGTTCCGGCGCCACGCCCTACGTGCGTTTCGGCGACTGGCCGATCCTGGTGATTGCCATTATTTGCCTGTTGATTGCGCGAATCAGATATAAACACCAGCTCGCGCAAAGCCGCCAGGGCGCAAAGAAACAAAAAGATAAATAAACGCCACAGAGAACACAGAGGACACAGAGTAAAATTATTACTCGATAAGCCTCTCGTCAGGCGATCACTGCAGGAGCGGATCGCATCCGCAAATACCCGTCGCTGTATAACAAACCTCGCAGGAGCGCCTTGCAGGCCCTATTAATTGTTGTCATTCCCGCGTACGACTGCAGGGATGCAGGAGGTAGAGCACCAAAAGTAGGCGCCTCTAGGCGATGCATGAAGCAATTGCCGAGGCGGGAATCCAGTTGAAAACAGTCATTATCCAGCCCGTTTATTCACCGATTACAAGCAGTGTACTGAAATACTGACCGATAAATATCAGCAGCAATGGTAGTTTATTGGCTGGATTCCCGCCTGCGCGGGAATGACAGTAATATTACTGGCCATAGGTATTTGTTTTCTCTGTGTCCTCTGTGGCGATTATTTTATCTTTTCATTCTTTGCGCCCTGGCGGCTTTGCGCGAGTATTTTTTTGGCTGGCACATACTTACTGAAAATCAAACACCCGGATCTTCGTTACCAGCGGTTTCAGGGTGTCATTTACCAGTTGCACGTGTAGCGGATGGGCCAGGTAGGCATCCAGGTCAGCCTGGTCGCTGAAACTCGCTATCAGGGCGACATCAAAGCTGCTGTCGACGATGGTGCGCTCGCTGGCGATGACAGTGCCGCTTCTCAGGGAGCGGACACCCGGTATCGTCCGCAGCACCTCGAGCTCGCGCGCGTGCGCGCGAAGGAAACCGGCCGCGCCCTGCTGCGCGCCACCAACACCGGCATCTCCGCGATTATCAATCATGACGGC
>CAMYKJ010000132.1 GCA_947258945.1 uncultured Ectothiorhodospiraceae bacterium | reverse complement strand
CTACCCGTTCGACCAGCAGGTACTCGAGTGCAAGGCCTACTGGCGGGATGTCGGTACCCTGGATGCCTATTTCCAGGCAAACATGGAGGTACTGCAGCCAGAGCCGGCCCTTGACCTGTATGGTATGGACTGGCGTATTCGCACTTACCAGGAGCAGTTACCGCCTGCAAAATTCATCGCCTCGGCGACCGGCTGCTCGGATATGGGTACCTCGATGGTGAGTGGCGGTTGCGTGATCAACCAGTCTCACCTGGAAAACTCAATGCTGTTTTCCAATGTCCACGTGGGTGCAAACTGCGTGCTGAAAGACGTGCTGGCCCTGCCCGACAGTCGCATCGAGGACAATGTCAGGCTCAAGCGTGTATTGCTGGATAACGGCTGCCATATACCGGCCGGCACGGTGATTGGCGAGGATCCGGAAGAAGACGCCCGGCGCTTTCATCGCACGCCCGGTGGCGTGGTCGTGGTCAATCGCGACATGCTCGGGCAGGAACACAGATACATACCGACAGGCGAAATAGACCACTCGCTGATATGATCATGCCTGTGCGGCGTCACGTTCCAGGTACTGATTGATCCGCTTACGGTTGTCCAGCTGCGGGATCTCGAGCGACACATTCGAATCCCCGGCCGCGATGCCCTGCTCGATCGTCTCCAGATAACGGGCCGCGGTCCTGCCCCAGGTATAGGTCGAGCGCACGCGCTCGATCCCGCGTTGCGCCAGTTCCGCCTGCCGGGCCAGGCATGCCTGCAGGCCGCGTGCGATATCGACGGTATCGAACGGATCGACCAGGATGCCTGAACCATCCTCGAAAATTTCCGACGGGCCGCCGTTGCGGGTCGCCGTCACGGCCAGTCCACAGGCCGCCGCCTCGATCGGTGCCAGGCCGAACGGCTCGTAAAACGCCGTCAGGGTGAACACCGAGCCGCGAGCGGCAAAAAAGCGATAGGCGGATGCCAGTGCCTGTTGTGAACGAATGTCGATGAAAGCAACGCGCTCACGCAGGCCGGCCGCGCTGATGCTGTCCAGGATCGGCTGCAGCACGGCCTGTTCACCGGCCGACAGGGTGGAAATGTCGGCAAACGGATCCCTGACCCCGCGGATGAAGATCGCCAGCCTGGCGGCGTCCTGCAGCGCCTTCGATTCGGCATAGGCGCGCGTAATGCCAAGGATGTTCTTTTTCTCGTCCAGCCGGCTGGAGGCGATGATGTACGGTTCATCACCATCGCCGACCTGCTGCTGCAGGGCGGCGTGGGTCGCGGCATCCAGCGGACCGGCCTGCGTTGTGAAAACCTGGCCGTTGACGCCGGGCGGTATCACGGCAAACCGGGCATCGTCCTCGACGTCGATGGCGTCCTGGTAAAGCGGATGGCTGTACTGATCGTAGCGCTCCTGGCGCGTTGAGGTGATGACACGGAATGCAGCAGCCATGCCGAGCCGCTCTGCCGCGATGCGCTGCGAGAAACAGTATTCCGCTTCCATGGCATCCGCGTTATCCGGCGACATGCCCAGCTTGTCGAGCTTCTGGGCACCCAGTGAATGCCCTGTGAATGTGTAACCCCGCCCGGTCACCTTTTTCAGCAGGGCCGCAGAATAGCCGGCATCGGCATAGTGGGCGGTGAAGGCAGCCGGCAGCCCGTCGCCGTAGAAGGCAATGATATTGTCGGCGCCGCGTGACGATATCGACGCGAACACCCCTGGCAGCCAGTGCCATGCAGACCTCCTTGACGTAAACGAGCTGGCCACCGAAATCCGGGTGCTCGGTTAGACAGGAATCGGCACGGTCGAAATTACCCTGCGGATTCAGGAAGGCGATATGCACGTGTCTTCAGCCGGCTATGCTGTAGTCACGGTTGATGATGATATCGGCACGTTCCCTGTCGGCGGAAATGATTTCGTGCTCGATGACGAGCACCCGGTCGATGAAATCATCCAGCTCGGAGGCATCGCGGTTGCGGCGTTCGCGGTGCTTGCGCGTGTCGCGGTAATCGCGGTCGATGAACACGCGCGACTCGACATGATCGAGCTTGCTGGTATAGGTTCCCTCTGCGATGGCTACCCTGGCATCCTTCATGTCCAGGATCTCGGTATCGATCCGGTCCTCCTCGTAGATCACCAGCGGCTTTTCAATAGCGGGTTCGTTGTCGATAAAGGCCTCCAGGTGCGCGCTCATCAGGTCCAGCCGAACCTCCTGTGGCCCTGCCCAGCTGATGTCATTGCGCCGGGTGAGGTCGTTGGTCTTTGGCGGATGCAGGAAATAATCATCCTGCTGAAGGATCAGGCAGGGGATTTCGGCGACCTCCAGATGCCTGGCGATCGCAACGGCGATCTCGGATTTTCCGGCCCCGGACTCGCCGGCGACCGTCAGCGTATACTTGCCATCGAATGACTGGATGGCTGGCAGGAGCCTGGCGGCAACAGAGATTGCGGCCCGGTGGTGGTGTTCCTCTATGACAATCGTATCGCCCAGCATAATTTCCTCACTTTCCGGCGGAGAATCCTATAGAATTCCGCTGTTTGTCCGATAGTTTCCAAATGGAGAGTCTAGCATAGCCGGGCCATTGTGATGGCTATCCATCAATCCGGCAGGATCGGGCAACCAGGCAGACTGGCACCGGAATTCGGCATCCATGCACAAGAAAAGCACAGACAGACGCAACTACCCGGCCGAGTGGGATTTGCTCAATCGCGAACTGAAGGCGATCGAGCAGTGCGACACCAACCTGCTTAACGTGGTCGAACGCCTGCGGGAACACCAGCTCGATACGGGTTTCATCCGCGATGACCTGTATGCCGTGCAGTATTTCGATTTTCCCCATCCGGACCACCCGGAGCGATTCCTCTCGGTACAGTACAACCCGGCCCGTGTGAATCGCCTGAAGATTCATGTCAATGCCCTGCCGCCCGAACGCAACGATGTGGTGAACGAAGGCTGTTTCCTGTGCAGCGGCAATATCGAGTGGCAGCATCGCGGGATTGAGATGGGCTACGCCATCGACCTGAATGGCATGCCCTTCACAATCCTGATGCCAACCTGGCCACCATGGCACAGCGCCTGCCGGGTTACGTCGGCTTTTACAACGGTGACGGGGCCGGCACCTCGGTACCCGCTCATTTCCACTACCAGTTCTTCATGCGTCGCAATGGCGGCGATCGTTTCCCGCTCGAACTCGCACCGGTTCACCAGGTGGCCGATCTGGTAGCCGAGGTCGTGGAATACCCGGTCAGCGCCATGCGCTGGTCCGGCGATAACCGGCAGGAGGTCATTGCACGCGCCGCAGCCTGGATCAATAACTGGATGCGGGCGAACCTCGAGACGCGCCCGAATCTGTCTGGCAATATCTTCGCCATGACGGACGGTTCCGGCGAACTGCTGCAGGTCTATTTCGTCCCCCGCGACAAGCAGCTGGGGCATTCACCGCGCATGAGCGGCATGATTGGCAGCCTGGAAATTCTTGGCGAACTGGTTCTGACCACCGCCAGGGAAAAACGTGACCTCGACTGGGGGAAAATCGATTATCGCTCCATTGCGCGCATCCTGTCTGACGTCAACGTCCCGCTCTGATTACCACCCACCCTCGCCAGGGATTTGCTAAGCTTGTAGTGTCAAGGCCGCTACTGGAGAGTTATATGTCCTTAAGAATCCTGGCATTTATTGCTGCCCTGCTGCTCGCGCTGCCACTGAGCCCGCAGGCGGTTGCCGAAGATGATGTCATCAAGGTGGTCTATCATGCCGATTTTGCCGATCCGCGACGCTTCAGCGCCATGCTGACCAGCATCAACAACATGGTGACCCACTACCAGAACGAGCTGATCGAATACGATGTACGCATTGTGTTCGTCGCCCACGGCATCCGCTTCCTGACGGGCGACAAGCTGGAGAATACACCGTTTGCCGCCGATGCCGCGCTTGACGAGCGTCGTGACAACCTGGCGGGCCGACTGGGCTCGCTGAATACCGTGCAGGGCGTCAAACTGGAGTTGTGCGATATCACGCGTTCACAGACAGATCAAGCTGGATGCCGGCAAGCTTGCGGACGGCGTGCAACTGGTTCCGTCGGGCGTGGTGCGCATTGCCGAACTCCAGCACGGGGGTTATGCCTACATTAAGATCGAGTAATCGACCCTGGTCTACCGGCTCTTGCCCCCTGGTTCCCGTTGCTGATTATCATGCCTGATCATACCGGCATTCACGTCCCTGTGTTCGCCAGTCGCGGGCGCGCACGCAAGACGGGGATCGAAGTCGGGTAATAGCGGTATTTTATTCGGCCTGGAAGCCAAACGCGCGATCGTGCACATAGACCAGCTTGCAGTCATCCAGGTACTTCGCATCGTGGATGCGTCCACTGCGGATGTAGCCGGTGTCGCCCTGGCCGAGAACCAGCGGTTCGCCGTCCATCTCCAGCCCGTTACCGTTGCGGGTGTAGAACTGCACAGCCATCCTGCCCTCGATCACCACGGTCATGTCATCGCCCGGATGGGAATGCGGCGGTTCCGCACTGCCTGCCTGCCACTGTTCCAGCATCACCTCCACGCCGTCGGGATTGGCCGGCACGGTGGTCCTGACGGTAAAACCCTCCGGTGTGTCGGGCACGGTGACGTGGTTGTCCCAGATGGCGCTGGTGGCCGAGGTCACGCTGTTCTCACTTTTCGGGTTCTCAGACATTCGATCTCCTGTCGCTGTGGCGGTTGAAAGCGCCGGTATTGTAGCGCGGGAATCGGGCCGACAAAAACGACCGGCCCGGCTGCGGCCATGGCCCTGCGGCGCCTGCCCTGCCCCGGACAGAACACCGCCCGGTCTGCCGTTCGATTATAAACCCGCATTCGTTGTGCCTTTGACGCGCTTTTCACCCGGATGGTATCGTCCGGGGCCATCAATAGTACAAACTGTCATGCCACCAGCCGCCAGAACGCCGACGTTTGAATGACTTGAACCATAAAAAATTGCTGCCCAGGGCCGTGGAAGACCTGTCCGCGGCGTCCTATGCCGGTGTATTGATCTACATCACACTGTTCGTGACGATTATCTATGCGACCGGCTACCAGTCACATCATCCCGTACTCACCGGCGCCTGCGTGTGGGTATTGGGCCTCACCAGCCTGGGCCGGGTGTTCATTGCCTTTAAAAGCCGCAGCATTGAACCGGTAACCTGGGTTCGATGGTTCACATTGCTGACTGTCCTGATGGTCTCGATCTGGAGCGGGTACTGGACCCGTGTCATTTACCTGGACGGTCTGAACACCACGACGCTGCTTTCCATCGCCGCCTCGGTCGGCATCGCCAGTGCGGGCATTGGCATCCTCGCCCCCCTGGGCAAGCTTTCATTCACGGTCCTGTTGATTTTGCTGTTGCCATCGGGCCTGGTGCTGAGCACCCTGCAAGGCGGCGTCGGCACGGCCTATGCCGTCATGTTTCTGACCGGTTTGCTGTTCCTGTCATTCGTCGCCTACCGTCTCAACCGCCAGTACTGGTCGATGCAGGAAGATGCAGTATTGCTCGAGGAGCGCGCGACCCAGCTGGCCGACGCCACGCGGGCAAAGTCCAACTTTCTTGCCCGCATGAGCCATGAAATCCGCACGCCGCTGAACGGAATACTGGGTATGACACAAATACTGCAACTGTCCGATCTTACCCCCGAGCAGCGCAAGTATGCGGATACCATCCGGCAATCTGGGGACTCCCTGCTGACGATCATCAATGACATCCTCGACCTGTCGAAGATCGAGGTCGGCAGGCTGGTGCTGGCGAGCGAGCCGTTCAACCTTGCCCGCACCGTTAACGAGACGCTCGATTTGCTCGAACCCGAGGCCACCGATCGGGGACTTTCCCTGTTCCGCAACGTCGCTGCAGACATCCCGACCCGATTGCTTGGCGATGCGGGACGTCTCAGGCAGATACTTACCAACCTGGTTGGTAATGCCATCAAGTTCACCAAGTCAGGCAGCATTTCTGTCGTGGTGACTGGCGTGCCGCTTACCGCGAATCAATCGGAAATCTGCATCGAGGTGAGTGACACGGGCATCGGCATTCCCGAACCTGCGCTGGGACGGATTTTCGAGCCGTTCAGCCAGGAAGATGATGCAGCCAGGCAGCATCCGGACGGGACCGGCCTGGGTCTGGCCATAACGCGCCAGCTGGTCGGCATGATGTCGGGTACGATCAGTGTCGAGAGCATTGTGGGCCAGGGAACGGTGTTCAGGCTGTTTCTGCCCCTGGCGCTGGCCAAAGAGACGCACGCGACGGTCACTACCGCAGCATCCACAACACAAATCCTGCCGCCAGGCCACATCCTGACAGACACGGCCATCCTGGTTGTCGAGGACAACCCGATAAACCGCCTGTTTGCCACGGAGGTCCTCACGCACATGGGCTGCCAGGTAACGACTGCGAATGACGGACTCCAGGCCGTTGAGGCACACCGGTCCGGCCATTTCGACGCCATCCTGATGGATATTCAGATGCCGGGGCTCGATGGCATTGACACCACGCGTGCGATACGCACGGCGGAAGGCAAGCATGCACATACGCCGATCATTGCCATGACGGCCAATGCGCTGAAGGGCGAACACGAGCGCTGTATCGATGCCGGGCTGGACGACTTTATCAGCAAGCCATACGGCATACACCAGTTGCAGACGGTGCTGGAGCGCTGGATGAGCAAGACAGCACCCTGTACAGACGGGCAGCTGCATTAACCGTAACAACCGAACGTCGCGGTTGATGGCTACGCCTGTTACTGAACACGATTGTTGTCACCCGCAGGCGACAGCCCATCTCCCTAATAGCTAAGTATTTCCAGTCGTGTCATGTCGTACCCGTCGCCAATTCCCGACGGGATACGCAGCCCGTGTGACCAATACAACCGCTATTTGGCTGATTCGAAAGACGAACGTAATACTGGCCTGCTAATTGCTGTGTCATGACTGCGCTTGTGCGCAATCCATTCCACAGACGTGGATTCTAATTAACGAAATCTGGAGATTGTAATGAAGCAGGCATTCATAACCGCAGTACTCTTGTCCGGACTGGCCGGTATCGCTCACGCCGAAGACACGGCAGTGATACCTTTCGAAGAACTGGACGCCAACAAAAACGGCATGCTGAGTATTGCCGAAGCGGGCAACCTGCCCGAAATTTCCGCCCAGTGGAGCACGCTGGACATGAACGGCGACGGCCAGCTGAGTCCCGGTGAATACGCAGGCTATGATGCCCCGGCTCCTGCAGCGGGAACAGCCCGGTAAAAATAAATCGCCCGACCTTCGGGTCGGGCGATTACCGTTTCAACTGGCCGGGTGAGTGTTGTGCCGCGAGACAGCGGTTACAGGCCGGTCAGTCAAAGAAATTCGCGTCGTGCTGGATGTCGTTGGCCATTTGTGTCAGCTTGTCGGAGACCCTGTTCATCACGTCGAGCAACGCGGTATCGAGCCCGGATTCGATGATCAGCGCCAGTTCGTCATAGTGCTGTTCAGGTAAGGTATCGCCGGAGTTCTCGACCAGTTCGCGGAAGCGCTGGGCCATTTGACGGGCATGTTCTGACTGATGCATCAGGTTTCTCCTTCCATGTCCAGCGGTTCCCTTTCCAGGTAGTGTTCACCCGTTTCGTAAATCGTTTTGGCGGAGCCGACGATCAGCGGGTCCGGCGGCGTAGCCATCTTGCTGTTGGCGGAGCCGACGATCAGCGGGTCCGGCGGCGTAGCCACCTTGCTGTTCTTGTTTTGATAATCAAGGCTGTTCAGCAGGAATTTCATGGCATTGATGCGCGCACGTTTCTTGCAATCGGATTTCACCACCGTCCACGGTGCATCGGCCGTGTCGGTATAGAAAAACATCGCCTCTTTTGCTTCCGTGTAGTCCTGCCATTTGTCCAGCGATGCCATATCGACGGGGCTGAGTTTCCATTGCTTGAGCGGATCAAGCTTGCGGCTCTGGAAGCGTCGGAACTGTTCGTTACGGCTGACCGAGAACCACAGCTTGAACAGCTTGATGCCGCTCCTGACCAGCATGCGCTCCAGTTCGGGTGCCTGCCGCATAAACTCGAGATATTCGCCTGGCTTGCAGAACCCCATGACACGTTCGACACCGGCGCGGTTATACCAGGAGCGGTCAAACAGCACGATCTCGCCCCTGGTCGGCATATGCTTGATGTAACGCTGGAAGTACCATTGCCCCGCTTCATCGGCCGACGGTTTCTCCAGCGCGACGACGCGGGCACCACGCGGGTTTAGGTGTTCCATGATGCGCTTGATGGTCCCGCCCTTGCCGGCTGCATCCCGGCCCTCACAAAGAATCACAATACGCTGGCCGGTCTCCCTGACCCAGTTCTGCATCTTCAGGAGCTCGATCTGCAGACCTTGCTTGATCTCCTCGTACTCGTCTCGCTTCATCTTGGAGCCGTAGGGATAATTGGCATCCTTGAAGATTTTCTTTTTGCCCAGCGCCTTGATCTCCTTCTTCGTCGCCAGCCCCGGTGTTTTCCGTTCACTGGCGAGATCCGCCAGCGCACTGATATGATCATCTGCCATAATTTTTCTCATCATCCGGTTTGTGCACCCCGGCTGAACGCATGGCCAGTCCCGGGGATGCGGATATGTACGCATATCTATATAAATATACTCGGCATACAGTCAGGGTATCTTGATATAAATCAAAGGAGAAATACCTCATCTCGGCCCAGGCCGATCCATTCCCGGCCGGCGGGCCGGCCAATACTCCGGTCGACGGCGAAGGCCGGGATGACCGGCGCTGGCGGACACTGTTCAGGTCTTTGCTATTAGTTCTGTGTCGGGTAGCATTATTGTCAGCCAGGACCGGAAACGCCGGAACCTGCGGGACTAGCCACGGTTATGCGGAGGACAGATTCGATGCCACGAATTGCTGCTGTTTTATTGTTGATGTTGCTGGCCCCGCTGCAGGCCGCCGTGGTCGGCAAGACCGTCAGCTACGAGGCCGGTGGTACACTCATGCAGGGTTATCTCGCCTGGGACGATGCCGTTGACGGCAGACGACCCGGCATCCTGGTGGTGCATGAATGGTGGGGCCACAATGACTACGCCCGCAAACGTACCGAGATGCTGGCAGAACTTGGCTACGCCGCCCTGGCGGTCGATATGTACGGCGATGGAAAAACGGCCGAGCATCCGGAAGACGCAGGCAAGTTTGCCGGGGCGGTGCGCAAGGACCTGGTCCTGATGCAATCGCGCTTCAACGCCGCACGCGATTACCTGAATGCACAGCCAGTTGTTGACCCGCAGCGCAATGCCGCAATTGGCTACTGTTTCGGTGGCAGTGTGGTGTTGTCCATGGCCCGCGCCGGGGCCGACCTCGACGGCGTGGTCAGCTTCCATGGCAGTCTCGGCGGCCTGCCGCCGGTGAATGACGAGGTGACGGCGAAGGTGCTGGTGGCAAACGGCGCCGATGATACCTTCATCAGCGCGGAATCCATCGCGATGTTCAGGGATGACATGGACGTGGCCGGCGTCGATTACACCTTCATAAACTATCCGGGCGCCAAACACAGCTTTACCAATCCGGGCGCCAATGCCTTCGGCAAGAAATTCGAACTGCCGCTGGAATACAACGCCGAGGTGGATGCAGCTTCCTGGCAGGCGATGCAGGACTTCCTCAAGTCAATTTTCAAGTGATGTGCACGGATGACAGGACAA
>CAMYKJ010000131.1 GCA_947258945.1 uncultured Ectothiorhodospiraceae bacterium | reverse complement strand
GTATTCCCTGCAACTGTCCAGCAGTTCGCCAATGGGGTAGTTCCGGTTCAGCGGCACCAGCTCGTTACGCAGCGTGTCATCGGGCGCGTGCAGCGATACCGCCAGGCTGACGTCACAGTCCTCGCGTAACTGCCGGATGGCGGGTATCACCCCGGCCGTGCTGAGTGTGACCCGGCGCTTGGACAGACCGTAACCGAAGTCATCCAGCATGATACGGATGGCGCGGACCACGTTGTCGTAATTCAGCAACGGCTCACCCATCCCCATCAGGACCACGTTGGACACCGGGCGCGGTCCGTCCGGCCGCTGATCAAGCAGATGCGAGGCCATCCAGACCTGCGCGATGATCTCACCGGTCGACAGGTTGCGGTTGAATCCCTGGCTGGCGGTGGAGCAGAAGCTGCAGTTCAGCATGCAGCCGACCTGCGAGGACACACACAGGGTGCCGCGGTCGTCCTCGGGGATATAGACCGTCTCGATGCAGTTCCCGTCTTCGAGCCGCAACAGCCATTTACGGGAGCCGTCATCCGAAACATTGTCTGCCGCGATCTCCGGCAGTCGAATCGCCGTCCCGGCTTCCAGGCCGGCGCGCAGTGCCTTGCTGATGTTGGTCATCGCCGCAAAGTCGGTCACCCCCTGGCCGTAGATCCACTTCATCAGCTGGGTTGCCCGGAACGGCTTTTCGCCGCGCGCGGCAAAGAATGCCTCCAGACCGGCGCGGTCGTAATCCAGCAGGTTGATTTTTGTTGATGCGGCCATGTTGCAGTATCAGCGGATGTTCAGCGTGTCCGCGCGCAGATCCCGTCGCTGAAGAAAAACCCGATTTCCTGCGCCGCGGTCTCGGGGGCATCGGAACCGTGCACGGCATTCTCTTCGATACTGGCGGCAAAATCCGCACGGATAGTGCCGGGTGCGGCCTCGGCCGGATTGGTGGCCCCCATGATTTCGCGGTTCTTCATGATGGCGTTCTCACCTTCCAGCACCTGGACCACGACCGGCCCGGAGGTCATGTACTCCACCAGGTCAGGGTAAAACGGGCGCTCTTTGTGCACGGCATAAAAGTCTCCGGCCTGCTCTTTCGTAAGATGCACCATTTTCGACGCGACGATGCGCAAGCCGTTGTTTTCGAAGCGGCTGACGATTTCGCCGATCACGTTCTTTGCGACCGCATCGGGCTTGATAATGGAAAAGGTGCGTTCAATGGCCATGCAAGACTCCGTACAATTGCTTGAATAACGGGAAACCCGCCGTAAAACGGGAGTTTAGTGAATAATTTCAACGGGGTAGTTTAAGCGGAAGGGGCGGCGCAAGCAATGCCGCCAGATCACTGATTAAATCATTTTAAAAAAAACCCGCCACAGAGAACACAGAGTGTAATAAATACTCATTACATTCATGAATCTCTGTGTTCTCTGTGACCTCTGTGGCGTTTATGAATGGAATCTGATCAAGAAAAGACCCGGTTGGCGGTCTCGCCGATCAGCGCCGGGTTGCGGACCACATGGACGCCGAGGTCTTCCATGCGGTCCATCTTGGCAGTGGCGGTATCGGATTCCCCGGAGATGATCGCACCGGCATGGCCCATGCGACGGCCCGGCGGTGCAGACACCCCGGCCACGAAGCCCACCACCGCGGCCTCGACCTCCTGCTGGCCGCCGATCTCGCCGATCATGATCACCGCGTCGGTTTCCGGGTCATCCTCGAAGGCCTGCAGCACGGTGACGAAATCGGTCCCGTTGACGGGATCACCGCCGATACCGACCGAGGTGGACTGGCCCATGCCGAGTGCCGACATCTGCTGAACGGCTTCGTAATTGAGGGTACCGGAGCGCGATACGACACCGATGCGGCCAGGCGTGTAGATGTGCGACGGCATGATGCCGACCTTGCAGCCGCCCGGGGTAATGATGCCCGGTGTATTCGGCCCGATGATGACGGCATCGCGACCGGCCGCGTAACGCTTGACGCGGACCATGTCCTGCACCGGAATGCCGTCGGCAATGACCACGATGACCCCGATCCCGGCCTCCAGGGCCTCCATGATCGCATCGGCCGCGAATGGCGGCGGCACAAAGATTCCGCTGACATCGGCGCCGGTTTCCGCCACCGCCTGCTCCACCGTGTCGAACACCGGCAGGTCAAGATGCGTCTGGCCGCCCTTGCCCGGCGTAACGCCGCCGACCACGGTGGTGCCGTTCTGCATGGCCTCTTCCGCATGGAAGGTGGCATGCTGGCCGGTGAAACCCTGGATGATGACCCGTGACTCCTTGTGCACGAATACGCTCATGACTGCGCCTCCAGTGTTTCCATGACCTTGGTGGCCGCGTCATCCAGGTTGTCGGCCATGATAAAGGGAAAGCCCGACTCGGCGAGAATCGGCCCGCCCAGCTCCACGTTGGTACCGGCGAGGCGCACCACGATCGGCACATTGATTTCCAGGTCACGCATGGCCTGCACCAGGCCCTCGGCAATCCAGTCGCAGCGATTGATGCCCGCGAAGATATTCACCAGGATGATTTTGACATTCGGATCCTGCAGCACGATACGGAAGGCATTGCCGACCTTCTCCGGCGAGGCGCCGCCGCCCACATCCAGGAAGTTGGCCGGCTTGCCGCCGTGGAAACTGATGGCATCCATGGTCGCCATGGCGAGACCGGCGCCGTTGACGATGCAGCCGACATTGCCGTCCAGCGCAATGTAGTTCAGGCCATGACCGGTGGCCTCGACCTCCTTCGGATCTTCCTCGTCGAAATCACGCAGCTCGGTAATCTGCGGGCGACGGTACAGGGCGTTACCGTCGAAATTCATCTTGGCGTCGACGGCCAGCAGGGAGCCGCCGTTGACGATGGCCAGCGGGTTGATCTCCGCCAGCAGTGCATCCTTTTCCCGGAAGGCGCGGTACAGTGCCTGCATCAGCTTGGCGGCCTCGCCAATCTGCTTGCCCGTCAGGCCGATCTTCGCCGCAATCTTGCGGCACTGGAAACCCATCAGCCCGACAGCCGGGTCCACGGCCTCGCGGATGACCTTTTCGGGGCTGGTCCGCGCCACTTCCTCGATATCCATGCCGCCCGAGGCGGAGGCGATGACCGTGATGCGCTGCGTGGCACGGTCGATGACCATGCCCAGGTAGTATTCCTGCTGGATATCACAGGCCTGCTCGATGAGAACGCGCTGTACCAGGCGGCCGTTCTTCCCGGTTTGCGGTGTCACCAGGTGGCTGCCGATCATCTGGTCGGTCAGCGAACGGACATCGTCCAGCGAACTGGCAAGCTTGACGCCGCCGCCCTTGCCGCGACCGCCGGCATGGATTTGCGCCTTGACGATCCAGCGATCACCGCCGAGACCCTCGGCCACGGCGACCGCGTTGTCGACATTGTGCGCCACGCGTCCGTCCGGCACGGGTACGCCATAATTTTTCAACAGCTCTTTGGCCTGGTACTCGTGAATGTTCAAGTCTGGTTCTCCGTATCTTTGTTAATGGCGTGCGGCGACCGACTGCTCGATCTGCTGCACCTTGTCGACCATGACCTGCGCCTGGCGGATGGATGCCGCGTCGATCAGACGTCCGTCGAGTGAAACGGCGCCACGCCCCTCTTTCGCCGCCTCGTCCATGGCCACGAGAATGCGGCGCGCGCGGTCGACTTCGGTATCACCCGGGGTAAAGACCTGGTTGGCGAGTTCGATCTGCGACGGGTGGATGGCCCACTTGCCCTCCATGCCGAGTGCCGCAACACTGCGCGCCACGGCGAGAAAACCGTCGGGATCGCCGATATCGCCAAACGGGCCGTCAATCGGTCGCAGGCCGTAGGCCCGGCAGGCCACCACCAGGCGGGACATGGCAAAGTGCCACTGGTCGCCCCAGTGACGATAACGCTCACCGTTTTCGTCCGGATGCGTCAGCACCGCGTAATCCGGATTGGCGCCGCCCATACTGGTCGTCCGCGCCTGGGTCGAGGCGGCGTAATCGGCCACGCCGAATACCATGGCCTCGAGGCGTTCCGGACAGGTCTGGGCAATCTGCTCGATATTGGCCATGCCCATGGCCGTTTCGATGAGGATGTGCAGGTTGATCTGCTCGAGCTTCCTGGCCGCCTCGATCTGTTCCAGCAGGGTCGAGACGAACAGGATGTCCGCCGGCGTGTTGACCTTGGGAATCAGGATGGTGTCAAGGTGGCTGCCGGCCTGCTCCACGATATCGACGATATCGCGATAACAGTAATGCGTATCCAGGCCGTTGATGCGAATAGACACGGCGCAGCTTGACCAGTCGAGGTCATTCAGCGCCTCGATGATGTTTTTCCGGGCCTGCTCCTTGTCATCCGGTGCGACGGCATCCTCCAGGTCCAGGAACACCATGTCGGCGCCGGCGGTAGTTAATTGATCGGAATAGCTGATACCCGGAGCCGCTGCCGGCCGGGCATGCCAGCGCAATACCTGCCGCTGTTGCAAGGCCGCGTAATATACAAGGTTGGGGCGTTTAATGGAACGCGGAGATGAATCGGTGGCGGTGATCGCAACCCCGGCAGCACCGGCCGAAACGTCGCCCGGGCAAGGGTAATTAATTTTATTTCAGTTACTTAGCCAATACATGCCGCACTGCGGCAGGCGCGAGCACCGGCTCATTCGCGCTCTTCGATCCACGCCATCTGGATTGCCTCGAGGATGCGCTCGCCGCTGTGCTCCGGGTCATCATCGAAATCATCCAGTGCCAGCACCCAGTTGCGCAGGTCGACGAAATTCACTTTTAAAGGGTCGGTATCCGGATACTGTTCATCCAGCTCGATGGCGATATCCAGCGTGTCGGTCCATTTCAGTCCCATGTGTTATCCCCTCTTAAAAAAACCTGCCACAGAGATCACAGAGAAATACTGACAGGAAAACAGGATTTTTTCTGTCAGTAATGAGTATAAACAACCAGCCACAGTCAGAAATGATTACTTCTCCCTGCAGCCTCTGTGGCATATTTTCCGTTGATGATCCTCAAAAGCCTGCCACAGAGATCACTGAGAAATGCTTAGAAGAATGCGGGATGATTTATATCAGCAATGAGTATACACAGCAGTCTGAAAGCAAGAACATTTTTGCCTTTCTCTGTGCCCTCTGTGGCATATTTTCTGTTAGTGATTCTCCGACACCATGTTGATGGTGTACTTCGGTATCTCGACCACCAGATCGGCCTCGCCCACCACGGTCTGGCAGCTCAGCCGCGAGTCCGGATCGAGGCCCCAGGCCTTGTCGAGCAGGTCATCCTCGTCCTCGGTGGATTCGTTCAGCGACTCCGCACCCTCGCGTATATAGACATGGCAGGTCGTACACGCACACGACTTCTCGCACGCGTGTTCGATCTCGATGCCCTGCTTCAGTGCCGCATCACAGATCGTCGTACCCGGCTCGGTCTCGATAACGGCACCTTCCGGACAGATTTCCTCGTGGGGTAAAAAGATAATTTGCGGCATGTGTTTGTCTCGAATCGATACTGCGTCTGGCGCAGCTACGGTCCTCAGGATTTGAATTCGTCCACGCTGTGCCCGGCCATGGCCGCCCGAATGCTGCTGTTCATGCGGCGCTCGACAAACACGGCACTGGCCTGTTCCACGGCCTCGATCGCCTGCTTGATGACCCGGTAGTCGTCACCATCACGCACCGCGGCAAGGTGTTCGGCCGCGCTGTCGATGGCACTGCGCTCGGCCGGCTCCAGCAGGCTGTCGCCATCGGCCTGGAGGGCGGCAGACAGGGCCTCCAGTACGCGATCGGCATCCACCTGTTCCTCGCGCAGGCGCCGCAGATCGCGGTCATCGGCGGCGTGCGCCATCGAATCCTTCAGCATGGACTCGATTTCGCTGTCACTGAGGCCGTACGACGGCTTGATCTCGATACTGCTTTTGACGCCCTGCGTCTGTTCTTCCGCCGTGACATTGAGCAGACCATCCGCATCGACCTGGAAGGTGACGCGGATGCGTGCGGCACCGGCCACCATCGGCGGGATGTCGCGCAGTTCGAATTGCGCCAGCGAGCGGCAGTCACTCACCAGTTCGCGCTCGCCCTGCACCACGTGCAGCGACATGGCCGTCTGGCCGTCCTTGAAGGTCGTGAATTCCTGCGCCTTCACCGCGGGCAGCGTGGTATTGCGCGGTATAATCCGCTCCGCCAGGCCGCCCATGGTTTCGAGACCGAGCGACAGCGGGATCACGTCCAGCAACAGCATGTCCTCATCCGGCTTGTTGCCGACAAGGATGTCCGCCTGGATCGCCGCTCCCACGGCCACCACCCGGTCGGGATCGATGTCCGCCATCGGCTCGGCGCCGAAAAAGCCGGTGACCCGTTCACGCACCAGCGGCACGCGCGTCGACCCGCCCACCATCACCACCGCCTGCACCTCGTCCACCCGGACAGCGGCATCCCGCAGCGCCCGGCGACAGGGCACCAGGGTCTTGTCGACCAGTGCACCGACCAGTTCATTGAAACGTTCGCGTGTCAGTTCGCCAGCCCAGACCGAACCGTCGTCGCGCTCGATCCTGAGCGGTACCGAAGTCTGCGTTGTCAGGGTCTCCTTGGCGTCGCGCGCCGTCGCCAGCAACTGCCGCAAATGCCCGTGACCGGCCGAATCGTGAATGCCCGCCTGCTGCATGATCCAGCCGGCAACCAGCCGGTCCATGTCGTCACCGCCCAGCGCCGTATCACCGGCTGTCGAGAGCACCTCGAATACCCCCTTGTTGAGACGCAGCACGGAGATGTCGAAGGTGCCGCCGCCCAGATCATAAATCGCGATCACGCCCTCGGTGCCCTGGTCGAGACCGTAGGCCACGGCGGCCGCGGTCGGTTCGTTCAACAGGCGCAGGACATTCAGGCCGGCAAGGCGGCCGGCATCCCGGGTCGCCTGGCGCTGTGCATCATCGAAATAGGCCGGCACGGTAATCACCACACCCTGCAGTTCGCCGCCAAGGGATTCCTCTGCCCGCCGTTTCAGCGCACGCAGGATGTCGGCAGAGACCTCGACCGGACTGATGTCGCCCGCCGCGGTCCGCAAACGGGGCATCCCGCTGGAGCCGCTGACAAAATCATAGGGCAACCGCGAACCGATATGGCGCACGTCATCGATGCCGCGGCCCATCAGGCGCTTGACCGAGGCAATGGTATTGAGGGGATCGCCGACCGCAGCAAGCTGTGCGGATTCGCCCACCTCCGGCGCGCCCGAGGCATGGTAGCGCACCACGGACGGCAACAGGTGCCTGCCGCCGGCATCCGGCAGGGTGTCGGCCACACCGCTGCGCACGCTGGCGACCAGCGAGTTGGTCGTCCCCAGGTCGATGCCCGCCGCGAGCCGGTGCTCGTGCGGTACCGTTGACTGGCCGGGTTCGGATATCTGTAGCAGCGCCATGATGTTGTTTCAGTCGTTTAATCCAGTCCTGTCTTGAGGTCAGGCCATTTCATCCTCGAGCGCCACCTCGAGTTCGACCGCCTCGTCCTGCAGCCTGCTGAAAAACTGCATCTTGACCAGCGTATCTGCCGCGGCCGCCTGTGCCCCGCTGTCGCCGCTGGCCAGCTGTTCACCCAGCTGCAACTCCAGCGCCGACAGGTCCGCCCCGATGCGCTCCATGATACTGCCCAGCACACCGAATGCGTCATCCTCGCCGCGCACGCCTGACAGCGCCTCGCGCAGCTCCATCTGCTCCATCAGAAAGGCTGTATCACGGGTCGTGTGATGTTCGTCGTCAAACGCATAACCGGCCAGTTCCAGCAGGTAACGACCGCGCAACAGCGGGTCTTTCAGCGTCCGGTAACCCTCGTTGATCCACGCCGCCCGATGCACCGACAAAAGGCGTTCCCGGTCACCGGCGTTGACGAAACGGTCCGGATGCAGGTTGCGCTGCAATTCACGGAATCGCACCTCGAGCAGACCGGTATCCACTTCGAAGGATGGCGGCAGGTCAAACAGCTCGAAATGGGACGGTACAGGGTCCGCAGCCATGGTGTCAGCTTATCGTCAAACGTTGAAGCTTTCGCCACACCCGCACATATCCTTCACGTTCGGGTTGTTGAACCTGAAGCCTTCGTTCAGGCCTTCGCGTGCATAATCCAGTTCGGTACCGTCCAGGTAGACCAGGCTCTTGGGGCTGATGATAACCTTGACGCCGTGGTCTTCAAACACCACATCGCCGTCCTCGATCTCATCGACGTATTCCATGACATAGGCCATACCCGAACAGCCGGTTGTTTTTACAGCCAGGCGCAGGCCAACGCCCTTGCCACGCTGTGCAAGGAAACCCTTGATGCGGTCTGCCGCCTTGTCTGTCAATGTAATCGCCATTAATGATCTTCCAAATTACCGTAATACCGGAACCAGGAGTTCAGGAGCGGGCCTGCTCGCGAACGAATTCCGGTTGTATGCATATCGAAGTCGCGCCCAGGGCCGCTCAAGGATGTCGTTCACTGATTATCAGTGCGCAGCCCACTTGACAGAGTCGAGATCAATCCCGTCCTTGTACATGTCCCAGAGCGGTGACAGCCCGCGCAGTTTGCTGACCTTTTCCTTCACCCGCTCGATGATGTAATCAACCTCTTCCTGCGTCGTGAAGCGGCCGATGGTAAAGCGGATGGAACTGTGCGCAAGCTCGTCGTTCCTGCCCAGCGCGCGCAGCACGTAGGAGGGCTCCAGGCTGGAACTGGTACAGGCCGAACCGGATGAAACCGCCATGTCCTTGAGCGCCATGATCAGGCTCTCGCCCTCGACATAGTTGAAACTGACATTGAGAATGCCCGGGGCACGCTGTGCCAGGTCACCGTTCAGGTAAACCTCTTCCATATCGCTCAGGCCGTTCCACAGGCGGTTGCGCAACGCGAGCACGCGTGCATTTTCCTTCGGGCCGTAAATCTTGTGTGCGGAAAAGGACATCAGGTCGACCTTGAGCTTGTCCATATCGATCTCGATCTTGCCGGCACTCTGGGCGGCATCGACATGGAACACGATCTTGCGCTCGCGGCAAATCTCGCCGATCGACGCGATATCCTGGATGACACCGATCTCGTTGTTGACATGCATGATGGAGGCAAGGACGGTATCGTCCCGCAGCGCGGCCCGGAACTTGTCCAGGTCCAGCAGCCCGCTCGGCTCGGGTTCGAGATAGGTCACTTCGTAGCCTTCGCGTTCCAGCTGGCGGCAGGAATCGAGCACCGCCTTGTGTTCGGTCTTGAGGGTTACGAGGTGTTTGCCTTTCTTTTTGTAGAAGTGCGCCGCACCCTTGATGGCAAGGTTGTCCGACTCGGTGGCGCCCGAGGTCCAGACAATCTCCCTGGGATCGGCATTGATCAGCGCAGCGACATGGGCGCGCGCCTGTTCAACGGCCTCCTCCGCCTTCCAGCCGTACTCGTGCGAGCGCGAGGCCGGGTTACCGTACTGACCCTGCCGGGTCAGATAGGTCATCATCTTCTCCGCAACACGCTCGTCGACCGGCGTGGTGGCCGAGTAGTCCATGTAAATCGGGATGCTGATATTCATGTCTTTGCCTTGTCGATTCCTTTGCTTTGATCAAATACGCAGTGCATCACTGCGCAGTTCAGTGTTGGCGGTTCAGGCGACCGTTTCCCTGTGTCCGCGATCGCTGAGTGTTACGCGATTCAGTTGGCGCTCGACGATTGCATTGACCTGCTTGCGTTCGAGAAAACCGGCCAGCGTAACGCTGTCGAGAAACTCGTGAATCTGATAACCCAGTTGCTGCCACAGTTCGTGTGTCAGGCAGCGTTCGCCGTCCTGGCAGTCCTCGTTGCCGGCACAGAGGGTGACATCGATGCCTTCGCCGATGGCCTCTATGATATCCGCAATCGAAATATCCTCCGGCGTATGCGACAGGCGGTACCCTCCGCCGGGTCCGCGAATGCCCTCGACCAGGCCATGCTTGCGCAGCCGCGCGAACAGCTGCTCCAGGTAGGACAGCGAAATGCCCTGTGCCGTCGAGATTTCGGCCAGCGTGACGGCACCTTCGCCGTGGTGAATGGCGAGGTCCAGCATCGCCGTGACGGCGTAGCGTCCCTTGGTTGATAAGCGCATGTCAGATACCGTGTGTCCGGCCGTTCCCGTCCCGGGTCCGGCAATAACCTAGTAAAATGGTCAGGTACTTATTATGCGGGAGTTGGCAGGCGCAGGCAAGCACCCGGGACTATCCAGATAGGGATATATGGCGTGTGAGAAAACGCGCCGTGACGGCTGCGCGTCAGGATTCCGCGATCAGCAGACCATCCGGCCGGCGGGCACCGTCGGCGGTTGCCGGCCGGACGACCCGGCCGGGAATGAAGCGGTGACCCTGCATCAGGCAATAACCGAGCCATTTCTGCAGAAAGCGGTTCATGTGCCACTTTTCGGCCAGCGTGTAGGTGTTGAACATGCGATTGTATTCGGCGTGTCGCACTCCGCGGCGGCGGCCGCAGGCAATGACCTCACCCACCTGCGCATCATGGTACATGCGTACCCGCATGTCGGGCGCGGGAAAGTGGCCGTGCTCGTCGCTGAAGTAGTACGTCAGGTGCAGCGTGGTGGTGAACTTGTTGCGCTCGACCACGCGCAGGTGCAGGTCCAGGACACCCGGTATCATGGAGATGACTTCATCAGGCATGACATCGACATCCGGCACGAGATTTCTCAGCCGGATGTAATTGCACTCATACAATTCCATCAGTCCGGCAAAGTTTTTTGCCGGGATGCCATGGTGCGAAAAATGTCTTTCCGTGTACAGCATATGCGCATGATATCACGTTAATAACAAATCACCTGACTGGAAATCAGTATCGTATACTGGTATTTAAAGCACTATCGGCGATATTCTTCAATCCTTGACATCACACGAACAACAGGATCCGCATGTCTGACAAACCGATCATCGCCGTACTGCTGGACCGCTTGCCCGAAGGCTGTGTACTGCATGACGCGGAAGACCTCAGGCCGTACGAATGCGATGGACTGTCCGCCTATCGCAGCCTGCCGCTCGCCGTCGTCATTCCCGAAAACGTCGAACAGGCACGGCTCGCGTTGCAACTGTGCGCGCAACATGTTGTCCCGGTGGTCGCGCGCGGCGCGGGCACCGGCCTGTCCGGCGGCGCCCTGCCGCTTGCCGATGGCATTCTGTTGAGCATGGCCAGGTTCAATCGCATCCTCGACATCGATGTCGCCAACCGCGTGGCGCGCGTCCAGCCGGGTGTCACCAACCTCTCCATCTCCACGGCCGCCGAGCCGTATGGTCTGTACTATGCACCCGACCCTTCGTCGCAGATCGCCTGTTCCATCGGCGGCAACGTGGCTGAAAACGCCGGCGGCGTGCACTGCCTGAAATACGGGCTGACGACGCACAACATCCAGGCGCTGGAAATCCTCACCATGGACGGCGAACACATGACCATCGGCAGTGCCGCACTGGACGCCCCGGGTCTCGACCTGCTGGCGCTGCTGACCGGTTCCGAAGGACTGCTGGGCGTGATCACGGAAGTGACCGTCAAGCTGCTGCCCCGGCCGGAAACCGCCCAGGTGATACTGGCGGCCTTTGCCTCGGTCGACGCGGCCGGTGCCGCCGTCACGGCGGTCATCGCCAGCGGCATCATCCCGGCCGGCCTCGAACTGCTTGACCGTCCGGCCATCCACGCCGTGGAAAAGTTTATCGATGCAGGCTATCCCTCCGATGCCACGGCAATCCTGCTGTGCGAACTGGATGGCAGCAGCGTGGATGTGGGCGTGCAGATCGAGCATGTGAACCGCGTGTTCAGGGACGCCGGCGCTACCGAGCTGAAGGTGTCGCAGAACGAAGCGGAGCGACTGCGTTTCTGGGCCGGCAGAAAAGCCGCCTTCCCCGCCATGGGCCGTTTGTCGCCCGACTACTACTGCATGGATGGCACCATTCCGCGCAAGCACCTGGCACGGGTGCTGAACAGGATCGAGACACTGTCGGACGAGTACGGCCTGCCGATCTGCAATGTCTTCCATGCCGGTGACGGCAACCTGCACCCGCTGATACTGTACGATGCCAACCGGCCGCACCATCACCGGTGAACACGGTGTCGGCATGGAGAAAATCAACCAGATGTGCGTACAGTTCAACACGGCGGAACTGGAACAGTTTCACCGCGTCAAGGACGCCTTCGACCCGGCCGGCCTGCTGAACCCCGGCAAGGCCATTCCGACCCTGCACCGCTGTGCGGAGTTCGGTGCCATGCATGTGCATGAGGGACAGCTGCCGCACCCGGAACTCGAGCGTTTCTAGCAGGATTGCGACAGGCGTGGACGAGATTCAGGACTTTCGGGAAAAGGTGCGCGACGCGCAGGCAAGCGGCAAGACGCTGTCCGTATGCGGCAACTCAACCCGTGCCTTCATTGGCCGGGCAACGACGGGTGAACCGCTCAGCGTGGCCGACTACCGCGGCATCATCGACTACAGCCCGTCCGAGCTGGTCATATCCGTACGCGCCGGTACGCGGCTCGCGGATGTCGAGGACGCGCTGGCACGGGAAAACCAGATGCTGGCCTTCGAACCGCCGGCCTTCGGGCCGACGGCCACACTGGGCGGCACCGTGGCCGCCGGCCTGTCCGGTCCGCGTCGGCCGTGGAGCGGGGCCGTTCGCGATTTCGTCCTCGGCATCAACTGCATCAACGGC
>CAMYKJ010000130.1:3899-4591 GCA_947258945.1 uncultured Ectothiorhodospiraceae bacterium | reverse complement strand
TCTCTTCTTTCAAAACACAAAAGGCAGTCCTTGCAGCCTGCCGATCAGTAAACATCAATTCTATCGCCTGTCGCCCGAAAAGCGCAAACCCGGCAACAAGCCGGGTTTGCGTGATCATCAGGCACTTTATTCCACTGTTTCTGCTGGTGTAATCTCCGCGCCGGTGTCGATGTCGATCAGAACGGCAGGCCGTGACCATGACCAACCATGCACATCAGCATGGGGATGGACAGCAGGGTGTTGGTGCGTGAGGCCATCAGGGCGATCTTCTTCGCGCTGGCGATTTGATCGGCACTGGCTTCCACCATACCGAGGATCTTTTTCTGGTTCGGCCAGATCAGCACCCACACGTTGAACAGCATGATGGTGCCGAGCCAGGCGCCGATGCCGATGACCTGTGCACCGTCTGCCAGGGTAAAGGCATTGACGAAGCCGGTACCCATGGTTTCCAGTGCGGCGGCACCGGTCACCCAGGTGGCCACGGCGCCCCAGCGGAACCACAGCAGGGCGCGCGGTGCCACGTACTTGTTGATGGCGGCAGGACCGGGACCGCCGCTGTCGGCTTCGCCCAGGGCCTGGCCCACGGCCGGTACCTGCACGAAGTTGAAATAGTAGAGCAGGCCGATCCAGGTGATACCAGCGAGCACGTGGAACCAGACTTCAAGTGACCAGAGATTGAAACCGCTCATGCC
>CAMYKJ010000130.1:0-3795 GCA_947258945.1 uncultured Ectothiorhodospiraceae bacterium | reverse complement strand
CATTGAGTTAGAGTATCTGCCTGATGATGAAACAGATGTCAGCCTGTATCCGGACGGGCGGTCCGGCAACATGAATGCGATCGAGCTGAGCCTGTTCGCCAGCCGCATTACGGCCGTGTGTGACGAAATGGGGGCCGTGCTGCGGCGCGCCGCCTTTTCCACCAACATCAAGGACCGGCTGGACTTTTCCTGCGCCGTGTTCGACCCGATGGGGCGCCTGTGTGCGCAGGCGGCGCACATTCCCGTGCACCTCGGCAGCATGGCCTATGCCATGCAGGACCTCGTCGACCGGCCGGACTGGTCGCCCGGTGACATGGTGATCGTCAACGATCCCTATCTCGGCGGGACGCACCTGCCGGACGTGACGCTGATCGCACCCGTGTATTCCGGCAGTCGCTGTATCGGTTTCGTCGCCAATCGTGCGCACCATGCCGATATCGGGGCGCAATCACCCGGCTCCATGCCGGTTTCACGGTCCCTCGAGGAAGAGGGACTGGTGATTCCGCCGACGCACCTGTTGCGCGACGGCGATATCGTGTCCTCGACGTGGCAACGCATCGTCGACAGCACCGCCAGCCCGGTACAGATGAAGGGCGACCTGGCTGCGCAGATGAGCGCCAACCGGTCGGGTATCGCCAGGCTGCAACACTTGTGTGGTGAGGATGTCGACCACTACCTGGCGGGACTCGACGCGATCAATGTCTACGGCGAGCGCCTGGCATCGCATGCGTTGTCCGCGATACCGGATGGCCGCTATCGCTTTGCAGACATCATGGATGACGACGGCGCGGGTAACGAGGATATCCGCATTGCGGTCGAGCTGCAGGTCAGTCAGGCACGTGTCGATGTGGATTTCAGCGGTACGGCGGAACAGGTCGCCGGCAATATCAATTGCCCGCTGTCAGTGGCCGCGGCGGCCGTCTTCTATGTCTTCCGCTGCCTGATGCCGGCACACACGCCGGCCTGTGACGGCAGTTTCAGGGCGCTGCATATCCGTGCGCCGGCGGGCTGCCTGGTCAATGCCCGTCGCCCGGCGGCGGTGGCGGCCGGCAACGTCGAGACCAGCAGCCGTATCGTCGACGTGGTCATGGGTGCACTGGCGCAGGCGGTGCCCGCACAGTTGCCGGCGGCCAGCCAGGGCACGATGAACAACATTGCCATGGGTGCGCGCGGCGACGGCAACAGCTGGGACTATTACGAAACCCTGGGGGGCGGTACCGGCGGCGGTGGCCGCTATCCCGGACTCAGTGCAGTCCAGTCGCACATGACCAACACCCTGAATACGCCGGTCGAGGTGCTGGAACTGGAGTATCCCTTGCGCATTCACCGCTACGCGGTGCGTGACGGTTCGGGGGGTGCCGGCCGGCACGCCGGGGGTGATGGCCTGGTGCGTGAGTACGAGTTTCTGGCGCCCGCGACGGTCACGCTGCTGACCGAGCGACGCCGGCATGCACCCTGGGGGCTGGACGGTGGAGCGTCGGGCAGGCCGGGCGAGAACCGGTTGAATGGACAGGTCCTGCCCGGCAAGATCAGCCTGAGCGTCAGTGCCGGCGACCGGCTGACGGTATGCACGCCCGGCGGCGGTGGCTGGGGCGGTCGCACCACCGGGTAAGTCGGACCGGACGCGTTTATGTGTGGC
The DNA here is from genome assembly GCA_947258945.1 of uncultured Ectothiorhodospiraceae bacterium. Classification (GTDB taxonomy): domain Bacteria; phylum Pseudomonadota; class Gammaproteobacteria; order UBA9214; family UBA9214; genus UBA9214. Next base: position 2,156 of record CAMYKJ010000130.1, on the reverse strand, counting down.
ATATGCGGTGAATTGCGCTTCGACGGGCAGGCGCCCGACCCGGCCGTTATCCAGGTCATGACGGAGCGGCTGGCGCGGCGTGGTCCGGACGGCAGCGGCCGTTACCTGTCCGACCCGGTCGCACTGGGTCACCGGCGGCTGGCGGTCATCGACCTGTCGGCGCGTGCCGCCCAGCCCATGCATGATGATGCCGCCGGCCTGGTGCTGGTGTTCAACGGGACCATCTATAACTACCCGGAACTGCGCGAGGAATTGCGTGCAAGGGGTCACACCTTTACTTCGTCCGGTGATTCGGAGGTCATTCTCAAGGCGTATGCCGAATGGGGTGAGGACTGTCCGACACGCCTGCAGGGTGTGTTTGCATTTGCCATCTGGGACAGCGCCCGCCGGCAACTTTTTCTTGCGCGCGACCGTTTCGGTATCAAGCCGCTTTATTACAGCATCACACCGGACAGATTCCGGTTTGCCTCGACCAGCCAGGCGCTGCTGGCGGGTGGCGGGGTCGACACCGCAATCGATCCGGTTGGATTGCACCGGCATCTTACCCTGCATGCCGTGGTGCCGGCACCGCGTACCCTGTTGCGCGGACTGCGCAAGCTGGCGCCGGGCCACAGCCTGACGCTGCACCCGGACAGGCGAAAGACGCTGCGTCGCTACTGGCAGCTGGATGCACTTGCCTGTCGCAACGGCCTGAGCGAATGGGAATGGATCGAGGCCACCCACGAGGTGCTGAAACGTGCAGTGGAACGGCGGCGTGTGATTGCCGACGTGCCGGTCGGCATACTGTTGTCGGGTGGCCTGGACTCCAGCCTGCTGGTGGCACTGCTTGCAGAGGCGGGCTGCAGCGAACTGGTAACCTTTTCGGTTGGCTTCGAGGATGAACCGGAGGAAAAGGGCAACGAGTTCGAATACTCGGACATGGTCGCCGAGTTGTATGACACGCGACATCACCGGATCCATATTCCGAATGCAGAGGTATTGTCGCGTCTGCCGGAAGCCGTCGACCACATGTCCGAACCGATGGTCGGGCAGGACTCGGTCGCCTTCTACCTGCTCGGCGAGCGTGTGTCGCAGGAGGTCAAGGTGGTGCAAAGCGGGCAGGGCGCCGACGAGGTGTTTGCCGGTTACTTCTGGTACCGGCAGATGCAGGCGGAGCATGGCGCGGATGTCGAGCGCTTTCGTCACCTGTACTTTGACCGCTCGCATGATGAACTGCAGATGACGGTGACCAATCGCTATCACGGTCCGGACTACACCACGCCCATGCTGGCGCACGGGCTGGCGGCTTCGCACCACCGGCGCTTCCTCAACCGTGTGCTGGCCTTTGATGTGACGACGCTGATTGTCGACGATCCGGTCAAGCGCGTGGACAACATGACCATGGCCTGGGGGCTGGAGGCGCGGGTGCCGTTTCTCGACCAGGAGCTGGTGGAGCTGGTCAGCTGTATGCCACCCGAGATCAAGCTGAAGTCCGGCGGCAAGCACCCGCTGAAGGTTATTGCGCGTGACCTGTTGCCGGATATGGTCATCGACCGTCCCAAGGGCTACTTTCCGGTGCCCTCGCTCAAGTATGTGCGCGGCAGCACGCTGGCCTTTATGCGCGACGTACTCGATTCGCGGGCATGCCGGGAGCGCGGCCTGTTCCAGCGTAGCTATGTCGAGGCGCTGCTGAACAGTCCGGAGCAGGCGCATACGCCGCTGCTGGGCAGCAAGCTGTGGCACCTCGCATTGCTGGAATTCTGGCTGCAGCGCAACGTGGATATATCCCCTGATGGGTAGTGTTTATCCGTAATAATCCCGAGTTAAACTGTCAGGTATTCGGAAAACATCATTTCGCCTGATAACGAGGTATAGACAATGGACATCATGGACCGCATCGACGATGAAGTGAAAAACAACCCCGTGGTTATCTTTATGAAAGGTACACCGCAATTGCCGCAATGCGGGTATTCCAGCCGTGCCGCGCAGGCGCTGGCCGCCTGCGGCAAGGAATTCGCGCACGTGAATGTCTTCGCCGATCAGGAGGTCTACGAGAATCTGCCGCGTTATGCGAACTGGCCGACATTCCCGCAGATCTACATCAACGGCGAACTGGTCGGCGGTTGCGATATCACGCTCGACCTGTACCAGAAAGGCGAGTTGCAGAAGATGGTGGC
>CAMYKJ010000129.1 GCA_947258945.1 uncultured Ectothiorhodospiraceae bacterium | reverse complement strand
TCAGGACTTCTCGCTTAATGGTTGTTTTTATGTCTGATTTTGTGAACCCGCGCACATAAAACCGCGACATATTGCCGCACTTCGCGGGTTCAAGCTGGTTCCAGGCAACGGGGATCCTCATGTTTCGGGCTGTTCACCCGGGTGCTGACCGGCCAGGCGGTCAGCTGGCTGGTGGGCGCGGTGGTGTCGAGGCAGGGGGCGATGGCGCCCGGATCCATGATATCCGGATCGAGCCAGGAGTCGTAGTCCGCCGGATCGAGAATGACCGGCATCCGTGCATGGAGCTTCGTCATGATGCCGCTGGCCGGTGCCGTGATGATCACGCAGCTGTCAAACGCGTCATCATCGCCCGACCAGTGGTCCCACAGCGCAGCAAAGGCAAACACCTTCCGGTCCTGCCTGCAAATATAGTGGGGAACCCTGGCGTCCGCAGCCTGCTGCCATTCATAAAAACCGTCTGCCGGCACCAGGCAACGCTTGCGTCGAAACGGGGTGCGGTAGGCCGGTTTGTCCGCGACGGATTCTGCCCGCGCGTTGATGGTCGAATAGCGCGACCTGGCTTCCTTCGACCAGCCGGGCACCAGACCCCAGCGGGCGAGTCCCAGGTGGCGGCCTTTGTCGTCCGTTCGAACGATGGCAATATCCTGCGAGGGCGCAATGTTGTACCGTGGCGCGAGTGTAACGCCCACCGGCAGCGCATCGATGTCAAATGCATCCAGTATGTCGGCTGCCGGTGCATGCAGGGTAAATCGGCCACACATACCTGAAAGATAGCCGGATGTAAGGGCGGATACCACCAAGAAATCCCGGGACCTTGAAAAGCCGGTCAGCTGCCCCGAACTACATACTGCCCGTGAATCTCATGAAAGGAACGTCCAGTGAGCGATACACAACATATTGTCTGCCCGCACTGCAATGCCGTAAACCGTCTGACCGCCGCACGCCTCGGTGACGGACCGCGATGCGGCAAGTGCCGGCAGGCACTCTTCACCTCGCACCCGGTGGATCTTACCCACAGCAGTTTCCAGCGACAGATCGAACGCAGCGACATCCCGGTGCTGGTCGATTTCTGGGCGCCGTGGTGCGGCCCCTGCAAGGTAATGGCGCCGGCCTTCGAACAGGCCGCGGCACAACTGGAGCCGCGCGTGCGGCTGGCAAAACTCAATACCGAAAACGAGCAGGCGATTGCTGCTCAGTACCGTATCCAGAGTATTCCGACACTGGCACTGTTTCACAATGGCCGGGAAATTGCGCGCCAGCCGGGCGCGATGGGGATGGCGGATATCGTGCGCTGGGTGCAGACAAATATCTGACCCGGCTGGGTTCAACCGGCAATATCCCTTACCATACTGCCTGCAGTAACTGGGTGCAGTATTCTCTCCGGACCGGACGTTAAGGATCAAATATGAAAATAACTGTCATTTGCGGCAGCCACCGCAGCGAAGCACAGAGTCTCAAGGTGGCGAAATACATTCAGCGAACGCTCGCGGACGGCATCTGTGAAGAAGCGGCCCTGGTCAGCCTGGCCGACAACCCGCTCCCGCTGTGGGACATGGGTGTATGGGAAGGCGACGAGAAATGGCCGCCGCTGCTCGATCCGATCCGCACCGAGCTCGAATCCAGCGATGGTTTTGTGGTGGTCACGCCCGAATGGCACGGCCAGGTACCGGCCGGCCTGAAAAATTTCTTCCTGCTGTTCGGCAAAAACGAACTTGGGCACAAGCCGGCGATGATTGTTGCGGTATCGTCCGCCGACGGTGGCGCCTACCCGGTAGCTGAACTGCGCATGAGCAGCTACAAGAACAGCCGGCTGTGCTATATCCCGGAGCATGTAATCGTACGGCATGTCGAGAGCGTGCTGAACGAGGAAGCCAGCGACAATAACGAAAGTGCGGACGGCTATTTTCGCGAACGCATCGACTGGGCGCTGCACATACTCAAGGCCTACGCAGTTGGCCTGCAACATGTACGTGACAGCGGTGTAACGGCAACCGAAAAATTCAACAACGGGATGTAGCTCATGATACAGCGCAGTACCCTGATGAGAATCCACATGCTGCTGGCGGCCTTTGTACTGCCGGTCGCTATCATGTTCCTGGTCACCGGCGGTTTCTATACCTGGGGACAGAAGGGGAGTTACGTATCCGAGTCCATCGACCTGGCGCTTGATCAGCCGCTCGCTGACGACCCGGCAATGCTGACCGGCCTGGTTACGCAGGTACTGGCCGAACGCAGTCTGGACACGCCCAGCGGCGGCGCCAAGATCAAGCAGGCCGGCACCTCGTACCTGTTCGAGTGGACCGGTGCGGACCTGGATGTCCAGCTCGAACCCACGACAGACCCGCTAACGGCGAAGCTCGAAATCAAGGACACCACCTGGTACCGCCATCTGGTGCAGCTGCACAAGGCCAAGGGTGGACAACTGTTCAAGTACCTCGCGGCATTCTTTGCCGCCAGCCTGCTGCTGATCCTGCTCTCCGGTTTTTTAATGGCCATGCAGCTACCCAGATACCGCGGCCAGGCGCTGGTAGCGATGGCAACCGGCTTTGCAGTATTTATCGCCGCGGTGCTTAACAGCTAGTTACTCGCCCGAGATGGACGTGGATGAATACCTGCGTCTCAGCCGCATCGCCGACACGCTGTTGTGCCGCAGCGGCGACGCCGGCAATCCCGTCGAGGTACACGAGCATGCCGGCGAACGCTGGGTCTATACGGGCGAGGATTCGATCCTCTCGCTGATGCGGCTGGATGCGCCGGCCGATCCCGTCATGCCGAACCACATCGCCATGCTGGCAGCGCTGCTGTTCGTCGACCGCCCGCAGTCGGTACTCAATCTCGGTTTCGGTAGTGGTACATTCGAGCGCTTCTTCATTGATCGCCTGCCGAATACGGACGTCGTTTCGGTCGATACCAGCAGCACCCTGGTTAGACTTGCCCGCAAGTACTTCGCTATCCGGCACGACCGGCCGGTGATCATCCGCCCGGCCGAACAGTTCCTGCACGACAATACTCAGCGTTTTGACCTGATCATGTGCGACATCTTCCAGGGCGACCGGCACCCGGATTGCCTCGCCGATGCCGACTTCCATGCCGATGCGGCACGCAGCCTGGCGGCGGGCGGTGTTATGGCCGTCAATCTGTCACCGGCCACGGAACAGGGACTGCTCGAAATCCTGCTGCCCATGCGGCGCAGTTTCGCGCATGTACTGCTGGTGAACCTGGTCGATTACGGCAACGTCGTCGTGTATGCCATGCAGCATGCGCCGGCTGATACGCACGAACAGCGCCGGCGCGCGGAGCAAACTGGTAAACAGCTGCGACTGGACCTGCGTCATATACCGGAACGCCTGTCCGCATTGCCACCCATGGAGGAGGGGACTGCTCCATGATTGCGTGGCTCGAAGACCTCAACCGACAGGTACTCGCCGGATACAATACCCGCATCCTGGGTGGCTTCGATGAACCGTTCTATCGTGCACCGGTCGATGACGCGCCGGCCGAGATACGCTTCACGCGCGACTATGAACGCAGCGCGCTGCATGAGCTCGCACACTGGTGTGTGGCAGGCAGCGATCGACGCCTGCAGGACGATTACGGCTACTGGTATGCGCCCGACGGGCGCGATGCTGCCCGGCAACAGCTGTTCTTCAAGGTCGAGATCAGGCCGCAGGCCATCGAGAAACATTTCTGCACGGCACTCGGCGTGCCGTTCGAGGTCAGCACTGACAATCTCGACAACCCGGACGTGCACGGCCTTGCCGACTTTCGCCGCAAGGTCGATGCCCGGTTCGATGCCTATGCCGTGACCGGCC
>CAMYKJ010000128.1 GCA_947258945.1 uncultured Ectothiorhodospiraceae bacterium | reverse complement strand
TACGGAACTGACCGACCGCATGCTGGGCATCAACACACCGGAACTGTTCGGCGGTTATCTCGACGACTGCATCGAGACCGCACTGATGAAAGTACGCGGGGTTGATGCTTCGCTGTGGCCGGCATCCTGTCTGGAAAATCGCCCGCGCTAGCCGCGCTGGTGTGCGCCCGGACCGGGCGGGGTGGGCGGTTTTATCCCTTCTTTTCGAGCGCCTTGACCAGCTTGCGGATCAGCGCGGTGTGGCGCCGGCTGACTTCCAGTGTGTTGTCAACATCGGCAAGACATACCCGCATGCGCCCCTCGTCATCCTTCTCCATGCCGGTGATATAACGGCGTGCGACCAGTGCATTGCGGTGGATGCGCACAAAGCTGTCGGCAAACTCGTCTTCCAGTGCCTTCAGGGTTTCCTCGATCAGCACGCTCAGATCCGCCGTGCACACGGTGACGTATTTCTGGTCTGCCTGGAAGTAACGAATATCCTCAACCGGTATCAGCTGCAGGCTGCCGCGAACGCGCGCGCAGATCCGGTCACGCGCGTCGTGATCTTCATCCGCCTCGTCCAGCGCGGCAATCTGCACGCGCGTCATGCGCCGTGCATGCAGCAGTGCCTCGATCAGACGCTCCTGGCGCACCGGCTTCAGCAGGTAATCGACGGCGTGCATATCGAAGGCCTGCAGGGCATAGTCGTTATAGGCCGTGGTAAAGATGATCGCCGGCGGCTGTTCCATGGCCTGCAGGTGATGCGCGGCCTCCAGGCCGTCCATACCCGGCATGCGGATATCCATCAGCACGACCTCCGGCTGGTGTGCCGATGCCAGCTCGACCGCCTCGCTGCCGTTCGCCGCCAGCCCGCACACCGTGCAGCTGTCCAGATCACCGACCATGCCTTCAAGGCGTGTCCGTGCCGGCGCCTCGTCATCGACGATGAGTACTTTCATTGTTTACCTGCCCCCGGCATTTTCAGCGTCACCGTATAGACACCATCAGACATCGACGTGACCAGATCCGCCTGCGCGCCAAACGCGATCTGCAGCCGCTGGCGAATATTTGCGATCTGCAGCCGCTGGCGAATATTTTCCTGGGCGATTCTCGTGCCCGAGGTACGCTTGCTGATCCCGGCCACCGGGTTGCTGATGACGATCTCCAGGTTGCCGTCCTGGTTGTGGCCCGCAATATGAATGATGCCGCCCTGCGGCAACGGCTCGATGCCGTGATAGATCGCGTTCTCCAGCAAGGGTTGCAGGATCAGCGGCGGCACCGCCGTCTCCAGCGACAGGTCATCCAGGTCCCAGGCCACCGACAGGCGGACGCCGAGTCGCAGTGACTCGATATTCAGATAACGTCGCGCCACCGTCAGCTCTTCACCCAGCGTGGTCTGGTCATGGTTGCTGTCCAGTGACGCACGAAACAGGTCTGACAGGTCCTCGATGGCCGTCTCGGCCAGTGCCGGATCGGAACGCGTCAGTGACGCGATGGTGTTCAGGCTGTTGAACAGAAAGTGCGGGCGGATGCGCGCCTGCAGGGCCTGCACGCGCGCGCTGGCCTCGGTCTTCAGCTGCTCGCGCCACTGGAACTGTATATACAAATAACGCAGCACAATGGCCGCGATCACGGTACTGATGGTCAGGCTGCGCAGCAGGAACACCGCATGGTCGTCGACCGTGACCTCCGGGAACAGTGCGCTGTGCACCATCAATCTGAAGGCCAGCTCGCTGACCACGGCAGTCACCAGCAGCACCAGCAGGTAGCTGACAACTGCGGCCGCGGTATTGTCCAGCCGCGACAGCAGCGACCGGCCGATGCACAGCACGGCCGCACTGGTCAGCGCGATCCACTGCATGAACAGCGAGATCATGCCGAGGTTGCCCCATGGATCATCGAGCACACCGGGGCTGACCAGGGTAATGATCAGGGCCAGCAGTTCCGCGATGATGACCACCACGAATACCATGCGCACATCGCAGAAATTCGGCAGAAAGCAGCGCTCGAGCTGTTCGATACCGCGTTGATCGGTCGGCTGGCGGATACCCATGACGCCGAGTTTCATCCCTGCATCACCCGGTTGCAAGCGGGGAAACAGGGGACAGACCACGGTTTTCCTGTCACCTGCCGAACTTTGCTCCCTTCCCAGGCGTGAAACGGGGACAGAACACGTTTTTGTCCGTTACATCCCCGCAGGGACAGGAGCATGGCAGCGCAGGCGGCAGAAAAAACGCCGTCTGTCCCCCTCCCCATTTTTACCCGACAGACTCTGCCCCCTGTTTCACAGGATTCGCTATACTGCGCGGCAACAGACGGACTGGCTCTAACCATGACTGACGACACCACAAGCAAGCCCTGGGGCGGGCGTTTCACGGAATCGACCGATGCATTCGTCGAGGACTTCACCGCATCGATCGGCTTCGACCAGCGGCTCTACCGGCACGACATCACGGGCTCGATTGCGCATGCCCGCATGCTCGCGCATGCGGGCATCATCACGGACGCGGAAGCCGCGGACATCGTCGACGGCCTGGAGCAGATCCGCGTCGAGATCGAACAGGGTGAGTTCAGCTGGTCGGTCGGCCTCGAGGACATTCACATGAATATCGAGGCGCGGCTGATCGAGCGCATCGGTGAAACCGGCAAGAAGCTGCATACCGGCCGCTCGCGTAACGACCAGGTCGCGACCGACCTGCGCCTGTACCTGCGCGATGAAATCGATGACCTCGCAGCGGCCCTGCGCCGCCTGCAGCTCGCGCTGGTCGAGCTGGCCGAGCGCGAGGCCGACACCATCATGCCGGGCTTCACGCACCTGCAGGTGGCCATGCCCGTCAGCTTCGGACATCACATGCTGGCCTGGGAGGCGATGCTGGAGCGCGACCATCAGCGCCTGCTCGATTGCCGCAAGCGGGTCAACAGCATGCCGCTGGGCGCGGCCGCGCTCGCCGGCAGCAGCTTCCCGCTCGACCGGGCATTCAGCGCCGGGCTGCTGGGATTCGATTCGCCGGCAGCCAACTCGCTGGACGCCGTCAGCGACCGGGATTTTGTCATCGAGTTCTGTGCAGCGGCCGCCCTGATCATGATGCACCTGTCGCGGTTTTCAGAGGAATTGATACTCTGGTCATCGGCACAATTCGACTTTATTGAACTCCCCGACCGCTTCTGCACGGGCTCCAGCATCATGCCGCAGAAGAAGAACCCGGACGTGCCCGAGCTGGTGCGCGGCAAGAGCGGGCGCGTGACCGGCCACCTGGTCAGCCTGCTGATGCTGATGAAGGGTCAGCCGCTGGCCTATAACAAGGACAACCAGGAGGACAAGGAGCCGCTGTTCGATACCGTCGACACGCTGCGCGGTTCGCTGCGCGTGTTCGCCGACATGATGCCGGCGGTCGAGGTCAGGCGTGAAAACATGCAGGCCGCCGCGCGTCAGGGTTTCTCCACAGCGACCGACCTGGCCGACTACCTTGTCCGCAAGGGCATTGCGTTCCGCGACGCGCATGAAATCGTCGGCCGCGCGGTGCGCTTCGGCGTGGACAACAGCAAGGATCTCGCGGACATGACGCTGGACGAGCTGCAGGCGTTTTCCGGCGTGATCGAAGACGATGTTTTCGCTGTGCTGACACTGGAAGGCTCCATGGCGGCACGCAACCACGCGGGCGGCACTGCGCCGCAACAGGTCCGTGCGGCGGCCGCGGCAGCGCGCGCGCGGCTTTGATGCAACGGTGTCCACGATTAAAGACAGGCGGCGGTTGTCCGTTAACAAGTGTCAGTATGCGCACATGCCCATAACACCAACCAATCCATGACAGATATCTCGCTACAGGAAGCCCTGCTTCTGCTGGACATGTCGCCGCAACCCATGTTGCTGCTGGAAAACTCCGGTGCACTGCGCGGCACCAACCGTGCCTTCCGCACACTGGTCGGCGTCGACGCAGACAGTGCTGCCGACCCTTCCCTCGACGCGGGCCTGCTGCAGCCGCTGCTGGGCACCAGCACCGTCATCAACTGGATCATGCCGGACGGCGAAGAGCGCTGGCTGGCGGTCGATGTCATCGACATGCCGGGTATCCAGGCACGTTTTTATACCGACATCACGGAAAAGCTGCGTCTCCGGCACGAGCGCGACGCCCTGCGGGAAGATCTCGACGAACAGACCCTGTACGATACCCGTATCGGCAGCCTGCTCAGCCGGCGCGGCATCCTGGTCTCGCTGGCACCACTGGTTGCACGCAGTCGCCGCTACAACAACCCGCTGTCGATCGTCACCCTGTCCGTCAGCTCGGGGGCAACCGATCGCAGCAGCGCACTCGCGGACATTACCGCGCTGCTGCGCGACCAGACGCGCTGGGCGGACCTGGTGGGCCTCAATAAAAGCGAGGCCTTCATCCTGGTACTGCAGGAAACCACGCGCGATGCCGCCCTTGAACTGGTGGAAAAACTGGCGGCCAAACTAGACCACATGAACGACGGTGAAGCACGGCAGCTTGTGGCCTGCTACGGCATCACCGATTGCCAGTCACACGATGATGCCGACTCCCTGCTGGAACGCGCCGAACAGGCACTGGCCGAGGCCGGCCAGGGTGACAGCGGACGGACCGTCGCCCTGTAGGCATTATCCTGCTGATCCGGCTGGTTATATCCGGCTACCCTCACAGCCCTGCGCGTCAGCCCTGAACGGTTAACCTATTCCGTTGTCCTGCGTTAATTGATTTCAGGAATACCTGACGGAGATTGACATGCACACACGAATTCTGATGCTGGCCGGCGCCATCACCCTGGCGCTCGGCACCACGGTACCAACGAACAAACCGGCCAGGTTGTCGGCGGGATCCTCGGCGGCGTCGCCGGCCACCAGGTCGGCAGCGGCAGCGGTCAGGACGTCGCGACCGTGGCCGGGGCCATCGCAGGCACCTTCATCGGTGGTGCTGTCGGCCGCAGCATGGACGATACCGACCGGCTCAAGGCCAGCCACAGCCTGGAATACAACCGGACCCTCGAGCCCTCACACTGGCAAAATCCGAACACCGGCAACGACTACACCATGACGCCGACCCGGACATACCAGACCGGTACCGGTCAGTACTGCCGTGAGTACACCTCCGACGTGGTGGTCGGAGGACGGCGCGAGACGTCCTACGGCACGGCATGCCGGCAGCCGGACGGCTCCTGGAAGGTGGTGAGCTAATAACACTGCAGCTGGGGTATCGATTGATGTAGGAGCGGATTGCATCCGCGAATGAATCGCGCACGCGGTGCGCTCCTACAATTGTATTAATTCTGCAGCACGGCATGCAGCCATTCGCGAATATCCCCCACTTCGGCCGGACAGACGGCGTGCGGCATCAGGTAGGTCCGCCAGTCGACGCGGTAGCCCAGCGCCTGCAGCCGGTCGCGCGAGGCCGACGCCAGCGCCAGCGGTATGAGCGGATCCTGCTCGCCGTGCGCCAGCATGATCGGGATGTCCGCGTTGGCGGCACTGCGTTCGACCGGCAGCGTGTCCGCCAGCGGCAGGTAGGTGGAAAGCGCGAGGATCCCGCCGAGACGCCCGGTGTGGCGCAGACCGGTATGCAGCACGATGGCGCCGCCCTGCGAAAAGCCCGCCAGCACGATCCTGTCAGTTGAAATGCCCCGCGCCGTTTCGCGCTCAATCAGCGCCTCCAGCCGCCGCGCACTGGCATGGATGCCGTCCGCGTCTTCCCCATGCCCGAAATCGGGACCGCGAATGTCATACCAGGCGGGCATGACCATGCCACCGTTGACAGTTACAGGCAACCGCGGCGCGTGCGGCAGCAGCACGCGCACACCCAGCGCTTCCACGATGCCCAGCTGCGGTATCAGGGGTTCGAAATCGTGACCGTCGGCGCCAAGGCCATGCAGCCAGATGATTGCGGCCGTGGCGGCACGCGCGGGATTGATCTCGATTGCATCCAGCAGTGGGTCGCTCATGCGGGCCAGTATACCGGGGACGGACTGCACAGGGTTCCCTGAGGTGCGTTGGGTTTGCCGTGTCGGACACGTATACTGACGGCCTGGTAACCGGATACAGATCATGAAGTTTCAACATTGCACACGCCTGCTGCTGATTGCATTGCTGGCGCTTGGTGTCCAGGGTTGCGGCCAGAAGGGGCCGCTGTACCTGCCCGACGACCCGGAACACCGGGACAACCGGCTGTCGGCCGTAAACTCCTAGCCGCCATGGACCACTTCGACTACCGGGACAACCGGCTGTGCGCCGAGGACGTCGAACTCGCCGAAATCGCCGCACGGCACGGCACGCCGTGTTACGTCTATTCGCGCGCGACCCTGGAGCACCACTGGCGTGTATTCGACCAGGCACTGGCCGGCCACCCGCATCTCATCTGCTATGCCGTCAAGGCGAATTCCAGTCTCGCGGTGCTCAGCGTCCTGGCACAGCTGGGTTCCGGGTTCGACATTGTCTCGGCCGGTGAACTGCAACGCGTCCTGAAAGCCGGTGGCGATCCGGCCCGCTGTGTCTTTTCCGGCGTCGGCAAGCGTGCCGATGAAATGCGCCTCGCGCTGGAGACAGGCATTCGCTGCTTCAATGTCGAATCCGATGTGGAACTGGAACGCCTCGAATCGGTGGCCGCGGACTGCGGCCGCAGCGCACCGGTATCGCTGCGCGTCAACCCGGATGTCGATGCCGGCACACATCCCTACATCTCCACCGGTCTGCGCGAGAACAAGTTCGGCATCGATGTCGACACGGCGCTCGACACCTACCGGCGCGCCGCGGAGCTCGCGCATATCGAGGTCGTCGGCATCGACTGCCACATCGGCTCGCAGCTGACCGAGGTTGCGCCGTTCACCGACGCACTGGAACGTATCCTCGACCTGGTCGACCGGCTGCAGGACGAAGGCATTGTGCTCCGGCATCTCGACATGGGCGGCGGTCTCGGCATTCCCTACAGCGACAGCGACAAGCCGCCGACACCGGACGTCTATGCACGCGCATTGATGGAACAACTGTCGGGGCGTCCGCTGGAGCTGCTGCTGGAGCCGGGGCGCGCCATTGCCGGCAATGCCGGTGTGTTGCTGACGCGCGTGGAATACCTGAAACACACGGCACACCGTAACTTCGCCATCGTCGATGCGGCCATGAACGATCTGCAGCGCCCGGCACTGTACGATGCCTGGCACGATATCCTGCCGGTTGCGCCGCGCACCGGCGATGCAGA
>CAMYKJ010000127.1 GCA_947258945.1 uncultured Ectothiorhodospiraceae bacterium | reverse complement strand
CTGAACCGGCAGCTGCTCAACTTCCAGCGCCAGCGCAGGCGCATCGGTTTTGCCGTGGACGAGTACGGTGATATTCAGGGACTGGTGACGCTGGAAGACATCCTCGAGGAAATTGTCGGTGAATTTACCTCGGATCCGTCAGAACGCTTCGAGGATATCCAGCCACAGGTAGACGGCACCTGGCTGGTCGACGGCAGCGTCAATATCCGCAACCTGAACAGCGTGCTGGGGATGTCGCTGTCAACCGATGGCCCCAAGACGCTGAATGGCTATATCACCGAGACGCTGGAGATGATCCCCGTCATCAACACCAGCCTGTTACTCGACGATCACCCGGTTGATATACTGCAGGTCAAGTATAATCTGGTCAAAACCGCGCGCATCCACCCGCGCCTGCGAGCGCACACCAGACCTGACAAGACACCATCGACATCATGAAGCTGCTGTTCAATCTCGAGGTTGTCGAGGGCAAGCGGATCAAGGCACGCCCCAGTGACTACCTGAAGTCACTGACTGCGGACGAACAGCGCGCCGCAGTGACCGAATTCCTTGACTGGGCGCAAGCAGAGGTCCGTGATAACCCGGATCCGCAGGCCCGCGCAGAGGCGGAAATCGGCATTGCCACAGCCAGGGAGTTTCTGGACAGGTCGCAACCGCGCATCTATACCGGCGCCGACGAGGGGACTGCTGATGAGTGACACCACCGAAAAAACCGATGAGGAATGGCGCAGGCAACTGACGCCCGAACAGTACCAGGTCACCCGCCACAAGGGGACCGAGCGCCCGTTTACCGGGAAATTCGTTGATTGCAAGGATGATGGCACCTATATCTGCGTTTGCTGCGGGGCCGAACTGTTCAAATCAGGCGACAAGTACGATTCCGGCAGCGGCTGGCCCAGTTTCGTACGTGCCGGCAACAGCGACAACATCAAAACGGAAACCGACAGCAGCCACGGCATGGCCCGCATCGAGGTAATGTGCGCCAGGTGCGATGCCCACCTCGGTCATGTATTCGATGATGGCCCGGCACCTACCGGCCAGCGCTACTGCATCAATTCACTGTCGCTTGATCTGAAGAAAGACAAATCATAGTTGGAGCGCCTTGCAGGCGGGAATAAAATACGTGAAAGGTGAAAGGTGAAAGGTGAAAGGTGAAACGTGAATTGATAGCCACGACATCCACGGAAGGATACTAAAGAATCTATTAAACTGACTTAAAAAACTCTCCCGTCATTCCCGCGCAGGCGGGAATCCAGCCCATCCGTTTACCACTGTCTTCCAGGATTGTTTGCGCTGTTTGAATCAGGCCGGCAGGTTAAAGCTCAGCGCACTTTTATTGGCTGGATTCCCGCCTGCGCGGGAATGACGGGGGATTTTTATGCTGTTGTAATAGATTTTTCCGCATCCTGCCGTGGTTTCCGTGGCTATCAATTCACGTTTCACCTTTCACCTTTCACGTTTTTTTATTCCCGCCTGCAGCGGAGTATTCACAGCCCCGAATCGATTGCGTCCAGCACTTCTGACAGCCGCGACACCGCGGTGACACTCACTCCGTCGATGGACTGTTTCGGCTTGTTGGCAGCCGGGATGATCGCGCGCCTGAAGCCATGCTTGGCGGCCTCGTTGAGCCGCTCCTGCCCGTGTGGCACCGGCCGCAATTCACCGGACAGGCCGATCTCGCCGAACACGACCAGGTCTTCCGGCAGGGGCTGGTCACGAAAGCTCGATATGACAGCCAGCAGCACGGCTAGATCCGCGGCCGTTTCGCTGACCTTCACGCCACCCACCACGTTGACGAATACATCCTGATCGGCAAGCAGCATCCCGCCGTGACGGTGCAATACCGCCAGTAACATGGACAGCCGGTTCTGCTCCAGCCCCAGCGTGACGCGGCGCGGATTGCCCGACTGACCCTGGTCAACCAGCGCCTGCACCTCCACCAGCATCGGCCGGGTACCTTCCCAGGTCACCATCACGACACTGCCGGGCACGGCGGACTCGTGTCGCGACAGGAAGATAGCCGATGGATTGCGTACTTCTTTCAGGCCACCGCCGGTCATGGCGAACACACCCAGTTCGTTGACGGCACCGAAACGGTTCTTGACGGCCCGCAGGATACGATAACGACCGCCCGGGTCGCCTTCGAAGTACAGCACGGTATCGACCATGTGTTCGAGCACACGCGGCCCGGCCAGCGTCCCCTCCTTCGTCACATGTCCGACCAGGAACATCGCGATACCGGATTGCTTGGCATACCGCACCAGCTGCGCAGCGCTTTCCCTGACCTGTGCAACCGAACCGGGCGCCGATTGCAGGCCGTCGGTGAACAGGGTCTGGATGGAATCAAGCACCATGACCTGCGGCTGTTCCTTTTCCGCCGTGGCGATGATGCGCTCAACCGATGTCTCGGAAAGCAGGCGTAGCCGACTGCCGTCGACGTCCACACGGCCGGCGCGTATCGAGATCTGCTCAAGGGACTCTTCGCCGGTGACGTACAGCGAAGCCAGCCGGCCCGACAGCGCGGCCAGCACCTGCAACAGCAGGGTCGACTTGCCGATGCCGGGATCGCCGCCGATCAGGACGACCGAACCGGACACCAGGCCGCCGCCGAGCACCCGGTCCAGTTCCTGCAGGCCAACCGAATGGCGCTGCTGGCTGTCCGGCGACACCTCGCTGAGCGCCGTCACCCGGGCTGCGCCGCCGCCACTCCAGCCGGCAAACCGGCCGGCAACCGGCGCTGCCATCGCAACGGTCTCGGACAGGGTATTCCAGCCGCCGCACTCACTGCAGCGTCCGGCCCACTGGGGCGAGGTGCTGCCGCAGGCGCTGCAGGTATAGGTCAGTTTCGGTTTCGCCATAACGCTCCGCGAGATGTCAGATATACAGCGCAGGGACCGTGCAAATTATCAGTCTTATCCTTCTGTTTTCAATCGCGATTCCTGCCGATTGCCCGCGACAGACAGGAACGGCTAAAGCTTTCCCGGCACTCGCCGCCTAACTGATAGATTGATAACGGAAAAGTGTCAATAAACAGGAAACGGTCTTGCCCCTTCAGAACAAGATTCTCTTATTGCTCGTCCCGCTGATCGTGCTGCCGATCCTGGCCCTTGGCTGGACGGCCTACGCCTTGCTGATGGACGACGCCCGTGACCGGACGCAGGACCAGGTCACCACGCTACTCGGACAAATCCGCCTGCATAACAATGCCCAGCTACAAACCGCCCGGGCAAATGCCAGTTTATTCGCCCATACCGAACTGGTAAAGAAGTATGTAACGACCTACTCCGCCAGGAAACGTGAGCCCATGAAGCAGAAGGTCCTCGACCTGCTGTTCAACTACCAGCTTGCCTACCCGGAGTATTCCGAAATCCGCATTCTCGATCCCGACGGCAAGGAACTGCTGCGTTCTGTCATCGGTAACGTCGAAAACCAGACAGCGGACGAAGCATCCAGCGCGTGGTTCGTCGAGGCAAGCAAATCAGACGCTGCCACTTACGCCGCTTTCATGAACAATCCGGACAACAACCGGCCGGTCCTGCTTACCAGCAAACCGTTGATGTTCATCAAGGGGAAAAATACCAGGAATGCGGGCAAGCGCAAGCTGTATGGATACCTGGTGCTAACCATTGAACTGGGTTATCTCGCCAGGGTGTCACGAGACCTGAATGTCGGCCAGAATGGCGACATTTTCTTCACGGACTCATCCGGCAAGATCCTGTTCCACCCCGACAACTCGCGCACCGGGACGCTTGTTACACCGGCCTTGTTCGCACGACTGGGCAAGGCCATCAAACAGGGCACGCAGGTCGATGCGCCTTACATGAATGAA
>CAMYKJ010000126.1 GCA_947258945.1 uncultured Ectothiorhodospiraceae bacterium | reverse complement strand
GTAATCCCGACCATTTTCCATCCTGGTAGGCTTGTACGAGATCGATTCGTCCCGACTTGCCAAACAGCCCGAAGGTGCGAATGTACTTGCCGGCCAGGGTGTGCAAATCCATTTCAGCGTTTTCAATCAACAGGACAGGATCGAAAGAAATATCGGCCCTGGTATAGGCATAGCCGGCGCCGGCGAAATTTGTTCCGACAGGAAGATGGCTCCATTGCCGGGGTTCGAGTTCCAGGGCAGGGCAGGGGAGCGCCAGGCTCATGGTGAACAAGCCTGACAGAATCAATCCAAACGGGCGACACGGTGACTTCATTATTCGGTAAGCTCTGATTTATTCATCGATTGGTTCATAATACGAAATATTGTGGCCGGATACATATTAAGATTTTACGAAAATGTTTCCGGCCCCTGTTGCCCGTTGCCTTGCGAATAAATACGAAAATGTATCCGGCCCCTTTTCCCGACAATATATCCCCCCCCGTTTCCTGGCGGGGCGCGGTCCTGGCATGCCTGTTACTGCTATGCCCGATCATCGCGCAGCCCGACGGGGGCTTGCGTGCACCGGCCGATCCGGAGCTGGCCGATCTGGCCACGCGCATCAGGGCCAGGGTGCAATTAAGTACCGAAGAACAGGGCTGGCTGGCGACCAGGCCGCGGGTCCACGTGCGGGTAGGGGATTACCCGCCCTTTCACTTTGTCGCCGATGGCGTTCCGCAGGGATTGTCCGTTGATTACGTCAGTACGTTCTGTGCCGTCTACGAGCTGGATTGCGATTTTGTGCCCGGACAGAGCGTCGCTCAAACCATCGCATCCATGACAGAACCCGGCGGGATCGCGATCGCGCCTGCCTGGCAGCGCACTGCAGACCGGGAACAGGTAGCCACCTTTCTCCCGCCCCACGTGTCCTCGCCTTTTGTCATATTCCGGCGCGAACGAAGCGATCGAATCCTCGGCATTCAAGATCTCAGGGGCCAGCAAGTGGTGGTGGAACAGGGCTACCCCATCGAGGGCCTGTTGAGGAGCGACTACCCCGGACTGAGGTTGATCGAGGTAAACGGCAGTCACGCGGCTGTCAAGCACCTGGCCACTGGCCAGGCCGACGCCTATGTCGGCAGTCTCATGGTCGGGCACTATCTGATCGAGGAGTTGGGACTTTCGAACCTGCTAGTGGCCGCACCGACACCGTTTGCGCCGAACGAACTGGAAATCGCAGTGCGCAAGGACTGGCCGGTGCTTGCCGCGTTGATCGACAGGGCGCAGGGCGCCATGACCCACGACGAACACCTCAGCCTGAGAAACCGCTGGTCGAACATCCAGATCTCGGGCTTCATTTCCAGGGAGCGGGTGTTGCTCCTTGGATCTGTGGCGGCTGCATCGATTGTAACGCTGCTGCTAATCGGTGCCCTGTTGATCAACCGCCGTATGCGTCGTGATATCAAGGACCGGCGTGATTCAGAACGCGATCTGCAAATCAGTCAATCGCGCCTGCGTGAGGCGATGGAGGGCACCAAGACCGGTCTGTGGGAATGGAACCCGCAGACCGGCAAGGTCTATCTCGACCCTGTCTGGTTCACCATGCTGGGCTATGACCCGGATACCATGCCGCATACCCTGGAGACATTCGAGGCACTGGTGCATCCTGACGACCTGTCCGCAGTGCAGGCGACCATGGCGGCACTGAGTGCAGATCCGCAAGAGCGGATCGAGGCGGAATTCCGGATGCGTTGCAGGGACGGCAGTTATCGCTGGATCCAGTCCAGGGGCGGGCTGCTGGAAACAGACCAGGACGGGAAGGCCTTTCGGCTGATCGGTATCCATACGGATGTCACCCGGCAAAAAGATACAGAACGTGCACTGCGTGAAAGTGAAAAAGGATTACTCAAGGCCCAGGAAATGGCCCGTCTGGGTTCCTGGGCATGGGATGTTCGCAATGACAGGATTACCTGGTCCGATGAAGTATATCGTATCTATGGTATCGGTCGTGAAACACCGCTGACCTACGAGCGGTTGATGCAGGCCATCCACCCCGGGGACCGGCAATACCACGATGAGCATACGGCCGGGTGGCTGAAGAACCTCGGTGGTGACTCCTTCGAATACAGGATTATCAGGCCGGATGGGGAGACCAGATACATCAATGGACACGGGGAAGTGACCTGCGATGAATCCGGTGAGCCCGTCAGCCTTTCAGGATTTCTTCAGGATATCACCGTAAGGAAACTCCGGGAGCAGGCGCTTCGGGAGAGCGAACAGCGTTTCCGCCGCCTGGTAGAGCAGTCGCCGATGTCAATCCAGATCCATGGGCTCGATGGCAAACTGTTACAGTCCAATGCGGCGTTCGTCAGGCTTTACGCCCTCAATGAGGAGGCACTGGCGCAGCTCTATGAAAAGTACAGTGTGCTGCAGGATGAGCAAGCGGTGAAGTTAGGACTCATGCCTTACATAGAGCAAACCTACAGGGGCGAAGATGTTGCTTTCCCTGTCTATGAATATGACGGCATCGACACGCTGCAGACGCTGGATGTCAGTAATCCCGTATCGAGAAAATGCTGGGTGCAGACGCGCGGTTTTCCGCTGAAGGACGTTTCCGGCAGCTTTACAAGCGTGGTCTTCATGAGCGAGGACATTACCGAGCAGAAAGTTGCGGAAGAGCAACTGCGCATAAGCGAGATTCGTTTTCGTGCCACCTTCGAGCAGGCAGCTGTCGGTATCGCCCACGTCGCACTCGATGGGCGATTCCTGCGCATCAATCGGAAATTCTCCGACATTACGGGATACTTGCAGGATGAGATGATGCAACTGGCTTTCCAGGATATCACCTGTCCCGATGACCTCGATGCAGATCTTGCGTATGCGCGCCAGCTGCTGGAGGGGGAGATCGAGAGCTACACGATGGAAAAGCGCTACGTTCGCAAGGATGCCGGGCTGGTCTGGGTCAGTTTGACGGGCTCATTGATTCGGGATGCGGCCGGGCAGCCGGATTGGTTTGTGGCTGTCGTTCAGGACATCAGTGAGCGCAGGCGGGCCGAGCAGAAGGTTATGGACTATCAGCAGCGGCTTAAAAGCCTGTCCACCGAGCTGGCGCGTACAGAGGAACGTGAACGCCGTATCATTGCGACGGAGCTGCACGATAACGTCGGCCAGTCGCTGGCCGTCATGCGCATGCAGCTGGCTGTAGCCGGGAAAGAAACTGCCGGGCGGAAGGTGGGTTCCCTTCTGGACGAAGTGTCTGAATCCCTGCGCACGGCGATTCAGGATACACGCAACATCATGTCCGAGCTGAGTTCCCCGGCGTTGAATGAGCTCGGTCTTGCTGCAGCCATTGCAGAATTTCTCCGGGAGAAAATCAGCGCGCGCTACGGGTTGCAGACATCGTTCAACGACGACGGGCAGGTCAAATCGCTGAATGAATACACCCGTATGGTTTTGTTCCGCAGCGTGCGCGAACTGCTGATGAATGTCGTCAAGCATGCCGGCGCCAGTCACGTCGCAGTCAGTATTTGTCGAGAGAATGATGCCGTCAGGATTGTGGTTGCGGATGACGGCGCAGGTATGCCTGTTACCCATAATGCAAACAACTCGGACGAAAGTGGCTTCGGTCTGTTCAGCATCGAGGAACGTATGCATGATCTTGGTGGTTCGCTGTTGATTGAGAGTTCCCCCGGTAAGGGCGTTCGGGCGGTCCTGATTGCACCCCTCGATGAAGAGTAATTGGCTATGACAACCCCGAAGCAACAAGCCGCAACGGTGCTGCTGGTGGATGACCACCCGCTGATGCGGCAGGGTCTGCGTACACTGCTGGAGAGCGAAGCGGATCTCACCGTGGTCGGGGAGGCGG
>CAMYKJ010000125.1 GCA_947258945.1 uncultured Ectothiorhodospiraceae bacterium | reverse complement strand
TAACTTGGGACGTCGCCAAGTGGTAAGGCACGGGGTTTTGATCCCCGCATTCGCAGGTTCGAATCCTGCCGTCCCAGCCAGACAAACAGGACTGGCAGTAACACGGCAGGAAGAGAACCTCAAGGTTCGACTAACACGCGAAGCGTGTTAGAACGTTGCTGCTCAGCGGCAGCGGCCCGGAGGGCGGGGAACGAAGTGACGATTAATCCTGCCGTCCCAGCCAGACAAGCAGGACTGGCAGTAACACGGGCTGCTTTCAGTGTGCGCGGATTGTTCAGACATCGATAAGAACTGATATTCATGAACGGAATACCTCCATCAGATTCTGACAGCCGCATGCTGGTGTTTGCCGGTAACGCAAACCCGCACCTGGCACAGTCGATTGCGAACCAGTTGCGCCTGCACATGGGTGACGCGCATGTCGACAGTTTCAGCGACGGCGAGGTGCAGGTCGAGATCATGGAAAATGTCCGTGGCAAGGACGTGTTTATCGTGCAGCCGACGTGTGCGCCGACCAATGACAATCTGATGGAATTGCTGGTGCTGATCGATGCGGTGCGACGTTCATCAGCCTACCGGATTACTGCGGTCATCCCGTATTTCGGGTATGCCCGCCAGGACCGCCGGCCGCGCGCCGCGCGCGTACCGATTACGGCGAAAGTGGTCGCCACCATGATCGGGACGGTCAAGGCCGACCGCGTACTGACGGTTGACCTGCATTCCGACCAGATCCAGGGGTTTTTCGATATCCCGGTGGACAACGTGTATGCATCACCGATCCTGCTGGGTGATGTCTGGCGGCAGAAATACCCGGATATGGTGGTGGTGTCCCCCGATGTCGGCGGCGTGGTGCGTGCGCGTGCGCTGGCCAAGCGCCTGGATGACGCGGACCTGGCGATTATCGACAAGCGTCGTCCGCGCCCCAACGAGGCGCGCGTCATGAATATCATCGGCGAAGTCGAGGGCCGGACCTGTGTCCTGGTGGACGACCTCGTCGATACGGCCGGTACCCTGTGTCTCGCAGCCACGGCCCTGAAGGAACACGGTGCGTCCCGTGTGGTCGCCTACTGTACGCACCCGGTCCTGTCAGGGTCCGCGGTCGAGAATATCGCGGCCTCTGAACTGGATGAACTGGTGGTAACCGATACGATCCCGCTGCGCGAGGATGCCATGCAGTGTGACCGGATCAGGCAATTGAGTGTCGCTGCGATGCTGGCGGAGACCATGCGCCGGATCAGCAACGAGGAGTCCGTCAGTTCACTGTACATGGACTGATACAAATTAAACGTGGTGTCCCGTTGCGGGGCGCCGTATACCTGCTTTCCTGGTCGCGGGAGGGCTTAACCGACACCGCAAGGTGTTAATTGTTGGAGAAGTAACATGGCTATCAGTTTTGAATTGAATGCAGAGCCGCGTAATGACACGGGTAAGGGTGCGAGCCGCCGCCTGCGTCGTGCCGGCAAGGTGCCTGCCATCATGTATGGTGGCGGCAAAGATCCCGAGTCGCTCACGCTTTCGCACAACGAAGTATTGCGTAACCTGGAGCACGAAGCGTTTTACTCCCACATCCTGACCATCAAGGTCGGCGGAAGTGACACGCCTGTCATCCTGCGTGACATGCAGCGCCACCCGAGCAGGCCCGTTATCATGCATATGGATCTGCAGAGGATCAGTGCGCGCGAGAAACTGAAGACGAATGTGCCACTGCACTTTATCGGTGAAGATACGGCGCCGGGTGTGAAGGCCGGTGGTCTGGTCTCGCACGAGTTGACGGAAGTTGCAGTCGAATGTCTGCCGAAGGACCTGCCGGAATTCATCGAGGTGGATATCTCCGCTCTGGATATCGGCGATTCCATTCGCCTGTCTGCAGTGACAGTACCTGACGGCGTGATCCTGACCGAGCTTGCGCGTGGCGAGGGCCATGACCTGAGTGTGGTCTCCATTCACGTGCGGCGTGCCGAGGAAGAAGAACCGACCGAGGCCCCGGCTGCAGAAGGCGAGGCTGCCGAAGGCGAGGCTGAAGGTGACGAGTCCGGCGAAGAAAGCTAGGCGATCTGCGGATGACGCAAGCTGTAAACCTGCATAAAAGTCAGCATCGGCAATGCCGGGTGTAGCATGCGGGTTGAACTGATTGCCGGCCTTGGTAACCCCGGCAGCAAGTACGAACAGACCCGGCATAATGCCGGGTTCTGGTTTGTGGATGCGGTCGCGCGCCAGTATCACGCGCAGTTCCGTGCGGACAGCAAGTACAAGAGCGACACGACCCGTTGCTCCATTGCCGGTTATGACTGCCGGCTGCAAAAACCGATGGACTATATGAATTGCAGTGGTCGTCCCGTCGCCGCACTCGCCGGTTTCTACCGGATTCCCCGTCATTCCATCCTGGTGGCTCATGATGATCTTGATTTGCCGCCCGGCACGGTACGACTGAAAAAGGACGGTGGTCACGGCGGTCACAACGGCCTGCGCGACCTGATCCCGCAACTCGGCGGCAAGGACTTCCTGCGCCTGCGCATCGGTATCGGTCATCCGGGCCACCGTGATGACGTCGTGGGTTATGTGCTGAAGGCGCCCTCGAGTGCAGACCGTGCGCTGATCGAGCGCGCCATCGACGACGCCCTGGCTGTCCTGCCGAAGATCGTTGCCGGTGATATTGAAGCGGCGATGAAGGATTTACACACGTCTGGTGCTGATAAATAGTGAACATAAACCACCACAGAGTACAAAGAGGGCGCAGAGTGATTTGGCTTGCAGAACTGATGTCCCTCTGTGTTCTCTGTGGCGGTATTTTGGATCTTAAATGAGTGTCAAGTGCGGCATCGTCGGATTGCCCAATGTCGGCAAGTCCACACTCTTCAATGCCCTGACCGAGGCAGGCATCCAGGCCGAGAACTACCCGTTCTGCACCATCGATCCCAACGTCGGTATCGTCCCGGTGCCGGATCCGCGCCTGCAGCGACTGGCCGATATCGTCAGGCCGCAAAAGGTCGTCAATACCGCGATGGAGTTCGTCGACATTGCCGGGCTGGTCGAGGGGGCATCGAAAGGCGAGGGGCTGGGCAACAAGTTCCTCGCCAATATCCGCGAGACGGATGCCATCTGCATGGTGGTGCGCTGTTTCGAGGACGACAACGTGGTGCATGTGAGCGGCAGGGTCGATCCGTTGCGCGATATCGAGGTGATCAATACCGAACTGGCGCTGGCCGACCTGGAGACCGTGGAAAAGGGCATCCAGCGTGTCGGCAAGATCGCGAAGAGCGGCGACAAGGAAGCCAGGGCCAAACTGGCCCTGCTGGAAGCGGTACGCGAACACCTGGACGAGGGCCATATGGTCATCGGCATGGGACTGGACAGCGAACAGGCCGCACTGTTGCAGGATTTGCACCTGCTGACGGCCAAGCCGGTCCTGTACATCGCCAACGTGGCCGAGGACGGTTTCGGGGATAATCCGCACCTGGCAGCCGTGGAACAGCATGCCGCGCAAGAGGGTGCGCAGGTCGTCGCCGTGTGTGCAGCCATCGAGGCGGAGATCGTCGAGCTGGATGCGGACGAGCGCCAGGAATACCTCGCCGAACTGGGATTCGATGAGCCGGGCCTGAACCGGGTGATACGTGCCGGTTACCGGCTGCTCAGCCTGCAGACCTATTTCACCGCCGGCGAAAAGGAGGTGCGTGCCTGGACGACACCGGTGGGCGCCACGGCCCCCCGCGCCGCGGCCGAGATCCACACCGATTTCGAGAAGGGCTTCATCCGCGCGGAGGTCGTCGCCTACGACGATTTCATCGAATACGGCGGCGAGCAGGGTGCAAAGGAGGCCGGCAAGTTGCGACTCGAGGGCAAGGAT
>CAMYKJ010000124.1 GCA_947258945.1 uncultured Ectothiorhodospiraceae bacterium | reverse complement strand
GTTCCACACCGGGCTGTCACGATTGATATTTTCAGCCTTGCACTGGAGTACCAGGCGCCGCCGGGCATACGCATTGCCGCCTGACGCCTTGTCCTCGATCCACATCAGGCTCGCTGCCGGGTGTGACAGCAGATTCTTGGTGTGTTGGGCAAGCTGGCTGATCAGGATGTGGCACCTGCCTTCACCATCGAGATAGCAGGGCGCATAACCGGCATCGGGCATGCCGGCAGGTGACGTGGTCGACAGCATGACGGCATCGACCTCCCGGCGGAAGTTTATGGCCTCCTGCTGCAGCTCTTCCAGTGTTAACTGCTTACCCATGCCGGCATTCTGTGCCGTGTGATTACACATTTCAAGCACCCTGATTTGGTGAAGTTCACAAGGTAACAGGGCGCAGACTCCTGTTATCAGTTCTCTAAATCCGGATGTCCAGACTTTTGTTTGCCCGGTTAGCATCTGGCCCGTAGTCATGAATGTCAGCGCCAGCACTGACTCATGCCGGCCGCATGTCCAGACGTGCCACGGTTACCCTGCGAGTCCAGCGTGAATGTCCCGCAGCGGTCCCGTTGCTGATTGCCCCGGGTTGTGGGCGCGGCACTGATTTTGAAGTCAAGGTCATCCTGCCAGGTGATTGCCAGCCGGTAATGACCGTCAGGCGTGGTTGCCGGGAACAGGTTGCCGGTCATTGTACCCAGTGTGGCGCCGGCATAGGTGCCGTGGTCGGCATAATAGAGTTCCATGTGTGCAGCCAGCTCGACCAGTGACGTCATGCCGTTGCTGCGGCGTGTCTTCATGACCTGTTCGCGGTAGGCCGGCCAGGCAAGGCCGGTGAGCACGGCAATGATCAGCAGCACGGCCATCAGTTCCACGAGCGTGAATCCACCGGTTCCTGTCCGCGCCCCATACCTGTCGCGAGTCATCGGCTAGTGCACGATATCCATCCAGCTGCGCCGCCCGCTGCGCACTGCCGGTCCGCGTGCCGGCATGACGACGGGTTCGAGGACCGGCGTGACCGGCACTTGCGTGTTGCCGTTGCCAGGCGGTGCTGCCGGCGCCACGGGTTGTACCTGCAGACCTGTTGCACCGCGCGGGGGGGTGACGGCAGCCAGCGGATGCAGCCGGTTGACGAGCAGTGCGTCACTGCCCGCTGCAACCCGGACATGCACCGGTATCGAGATGTTGCCGTCACCCGGTCGGATCCCGACCGGCCAGGTGCTGCGACCGGTAACCTGCATGGCATCATGGGCGTCGATCATCCGGTCATGATTGAGGTCGAACACAGCCCGGCCCGCATCATGACCCTGCAACAGGTCGAGCGACATCAGCCAGTTCTCCCGGCTGCGTGCTGTGCCTGCGCATGTCTTGTCACCCGTTTGCGTGGTGAACTGCACACGACCCGCCCGGATGCGCGGCGTGCCCGTCAGTCGCTCACCGCAACCGGGCAGGACGATACGCCAGCCCCGCTGCAACGAAGTACAGGGTCTGGCGGTAGCGGTGCAACGGTAACGAACCGGATCGCTGTCGGCCGCAATCCGTACCGGTTGACCCGTGCCGAATGAAACCTCGCGGAGTGTTCGTGTCAGCAATTGACTGTCGGTCCAGGGCGGGTCGGCGAGCAGTGCGGCCGGGTCCGATACGTCGATCCGGATGGCCTGCAGGGTCCCCGACAGACCTGATCCGTTACGGGGGCTGGCCGGGAAAACCACCAGGTAACCCGGTTCCTGCGGGTGTCGCGCAAGCGCCGGCGCATGGACAACGGGTCGTTGCGGATCGCCACGGTAGATGCGCCTGGCAACCGAGCCTGCCGGATCGAGGGGATCGATAAGGAACATCCACAGGTCGCCGTTCGCGTCGCCTGCAAACACGAAATCGACGCTGTCGTCGGCGTTGCTGTCGAGCAGTACCGGGGCGAATAATCCGCCCGTCACGCCCGGCAGCGTGAGTGCCGTCTGACTGCCGGTCGCAAGATCGATCAGCATCAGGGCGGTCGGGTGTCCGGGTGCGCTGTGATAGCCGTTACCGCTGAAGAGTGTCCAGTTGCTGTTACCGGGCGCTGTGCCGATGCGACCGACGCGTGGCCGTCCATGGACATGTCCCCAGGCGCCGCCGCTTTTCTCAAACAGCAGCTTGTCGCCGGTAAATGCGGCCTCGGTGACGTCCAGTACGTACAGTCCGGCAAAGCCCTCGCCCCCGCCGCCTGCCAGGATAGTGCGCCAGCCAGGCCCGCCGGATTCGATCGATGCGACGGTCAGTTCGCCGCCGACGGCGGCGCTGACCGGAAGCGCCGTGGTGTCCCGGGCACGCTCGCCGATGGCTTCCAGCAGCATCGAGGGCAGGTAGGCGTAGACTTCGGATCCGTCCCTTGCATCGAACACGTGCAGCAGGCCCGCACCGGTACCGGCGGCGATGCGGCCGGCACGCTGCCGGTGGCTGTCGGCAAATGCGCTATAGCCGGGCAGGTGGTGGAGTGCATCGCGGGGTGCTCCGATGTAGACCGGGGAGGTCGTGATCTCTCCCGGCACACTGCCGCGGTTGTGCAGCAGGCCGGTCGAGCCGGGTAGCCGCGCATGCTGTTGTTCGTGGCGTCGTTCACCACGGGCATGGTTGAGGATATCACTGGCCCACGTACCCGTTAGTCCAGCGGTTGCCGTCGCGGCGTCCAGCAGGGTCTGCTGTGCGGGTGCCAGCCGGTCCCAGGTGAAGTCCACCTGGCCCTGGTTGCCGGTAAACAACGTGCGCTGTTGCCAGTAGCGGCGGTGTGGATCATTGGCGCCGCGCTGATGGAAGGCGGCGCGCACCGACCAGCAGCCGGAAGCCGGCCGCCCGCAGCCCGCTGTCGATCCATGCCGCGGCGGGCTGACGCCGATAGGCACATCGGTGTGCAGGCTACCGTCTGTATTCAGGAGATATTCCACGATGTCACCCTGACGGGTGACGGGATCGGACCAGGGTCGGTAAGCGAGGGTCGGTCCATGCTGCAGGTCGTGATCCTGCAGGGCAATGGCGCCGGCCGGCGGCCCCGCTGCCATGGCGGCCTGTAACAGGCCGGCGGTCAACAGCAGGGCGGGTGCCAGGCCGGTCAGGGTGATTGCGACTCGATGTGTCATGTGCTTATCGGGGCAGGGGTTCCCTGGTGACGAGGCTCTGTACCGTGCGGTGTGCGCCGTGCGCGCGAGTACTGTGTGCCGTGACCCTGAATGCCTGCATGCGTGCACCGGGAAGGGGACGCAGTGTGCCGCTGACCGAAACATCCTCTCCGCTGGCGGTGTACAACCCGGCATCCTCGACCAGGTACTCGCCTGCTCCGTCATCGGTGTTGTCGTTGTCGTTAATATCCGGCAGCCGGACCGTGGCCCGGCCGAATGTCCAGGTCCGGTCGGCCGGGCGCTCCACGACATGCGGCGTACCGGGGTCGAGGTCGCGTATACCGGTCGGGTAGAAGGGATCGTCCGCCACGTCCGGGTGGAACGGATTCGTTTGCAGTTGCAGCACCGCCTGTTCACCAACGGCAAGCACATACTCGCTATTGGCCAGCGCGCTGGACTGCTGACGCCTGTTGTCGGCAACCAGCAGTTCCAGCCAGGCGGACTGCATGCCGGCGATACCCAGCAGTGTCAGTACCGCCAGGCACAACATCGCCAGGGCCAGCCCGGTCCCGTGCTCACGGTTGCCGGTGTTGTCATGTTCAGTCCCTGTCCTATCCATCGCGGGGATTGCGCAATGTGACTGTCGCCGACAGCAGCCTGCGCCGGTAATCGTCATTGCCGTCGCCATCCACATCGCCATCGATGACCCCGTCGCGGTCCCGATCAGTGGTGGCCGGATGTTCCATGACGTTGCCCAGTGCATAGTGGT
>CAMYKJ010000123.1 GCA_947258945.1 uncultured Ectothiorhodospiraceae bacterium | reverse complement strand
CACGACTGTTATGCCTATGCGACCGGCGAGGCATTCCGGCAGGCGCTGCGCAGTGAAACCTTCGACGTACTCATTATTGACTGGAACCTGCCCGATACGACCGGCCCCGAGGTGCTCGACTGGGTGCGGGAGAATGTCGACTGGCATATCCCGGTTATCTTTATCACCAGCCGCGACGGTGAGGAGGATATCGTCCAGGCGCTGGGTCGGGGAGCCGACGATTACATGATCAAGCCGGTCAGGCAGAATGAAACGCTCGCGCGCCTGCATGCACTGGAACGGCGGGCGGCACAGGATGTGGATGTCGAGATGGTCTACGAGTATCCTCCGTATCGTGTGGAGATGAAGGAACGCAGCATCATGCTCGACGGCGAACCTGTTACACTGCGCAACATGGAGTTCGAACTTGCCGTGCTGTTGTTCCGCAATGCCGGCCGGCTGCTGTCACGCAGCTATATCCTCGAGAATGTCTGGGGCACACGCGGTGACATCAATACGCGCACCGTCGATACGCATGTCAGCCGCCTGCGCAACAAGCTGAATATCAGGCCGGAACACGGCTGGAAACTCAGCGCTGTCTACCACCATGGCTATCGACTCGAAAAAGTGTCGGAGCAGGGTGGATGATTCCCGGCTGGCGTGCGCTGCAAGCAACTACTATTGCGGCGTTCAGCCTTCTTCTTTGCGTGCTGCTTGCCGCCCCTGCCGGGGCTGAAGAGCAGTACTGGGTTTACACCGTTCGCCCGGGCGACACCATCTGGAACCTGACCGAAAAGCACACCACCAGCGTGCTGCACTGGAAGCGTATCCAGCGTCTGAACAACTACCCCGATCAACCTGCGCGCGGCATCCTGCCGGGTACCCGCCTCAAATTTCCGATCGACATACTCAAGCACCAGCCGGTGAGTGCACAAATCAGGCTGCTGCAGGGCGCGGCACGCGTGGTCCGAATTACGGGAGAAGAGTTGCCCGCTGTCGCCGGTATCGAGCTGCACAGTGGTGACCGTCTGCTGGTGGATGAAAACAGCAATGCCACGGTGCGCTTCGCCGACGGGTCGGAGCTGCTGGTACTCGGCGGCAGCGAGATCCTCCTGGACAGCCTCAGTGCCTACGGCGAGACCGGCATGGTCGATACCCGCATCCGTCTGCAGGGCGGGCAGGTCGACACCCGGGTAAAGCCGGCCAGGGGTGGCGGCAGCCGCTACGAAATCATCACGCCCGCTGCGGTGGCGGCCGTACGGGGTACGGATTTTCGCGTGTCGGCCGAAACCGGCCGCCCGGTGTCACGCAGCGAGGTGCTGGAAGGTACCGTGGTGGTGTCGGGTGAAGGCGAACAGCGCAAGGTCCCGGAAGGTTTTGGTGTGCTGGCAAAGGCGGGCGCGCCGCCCGCAGCGCCGAAGCCGCTGTTGCCGCCACCGGATCTGTCACCGCAACAGGCCGTGCTCGAGCACCTGCCGTTGCAGTTCGAATGGGCCGCCCTGGACAAGGCCGAGGCCTACCGTTTTCAGGTGGCAGGCAATGCGTCGTTCGACAGTCTGCTGGTGAACGCCACCAGCACCGGCACACGGGGATACTTCGGTGACCTGCCGAACGGCGAGTATGCCCTGCGCGTGCGCGGTATCGACAACGACGGGCTGGAAGGACTGAATGGCGCGCGCCAGTTTACGGTGGCGGCCCACCCGCAGCCACCGGTGCTGATCGGACTGCGCGACGATGTCATGGTGCGGGTTGCGACACCGGAATTCGGCTGGTCCAGACCGGCCGACATTG
Source organism: uncultured Ectothiorhodospiraceae bacterium (assembly GCA_947258945.1). Classification (GTDB taxonomy): domain Bacteria; phylum Pseudomonadota; class Gammaproteobacteria; order UBA9214; family UBA9214; genus UBA9214. The sequence goes on along the minus strand of CAMYKJ010000123.1, from coordinate 2,105 downwards.
ACCGGTACCGGTTCCAGGTGTCTCGCGACGATGCCTTTGGCCAGTTGATTGTGGATGAGTCGGCCTATCGCGGTGAACGCTATACTCCGTCAACGGGACTTGCACCCGGGCATTATTTCTGGCGCGTTGCCAGCATCGATGCTGCAGGCAGCCGCGGGCCGTGGAGCGATGCCGCGGCATTCGAATACCGCGCGGTCCCCGATGCGCCGGCACCCGAGGCGCCTGCGCTGGGGGAAAGCGAAATCGATTTTCACTGGCGGGATGCCGGTGCGGGCATGCGCTACCAGTTCCAGCTCGATACCGATCGCGGGTTTCCATCCCCCTCGCTTGACCGTTATACCGACAGTCCGGCGATCTCCATCGAACGTCCCGGTGCCAACGAATATTATTTTCGCGTACGTGTAATTGACGACACCGGCTATACCAGCCCGTGGTCACCGACCCAGTCGTTTTCCATTCCCGGCAATCTCTGGCAGTTACTGATACCGTTTGGCGTGTTGCTGTTGCCTTGACCGTCCCGACGACACCGCGCGACCTGGCGCCGGTTGAGCGCCTGGTCCTGGCTGCACTGCTGGGCGGGCTGGCTGCGCTGCTGTTATACCAGGGATGGCTGTGGCGCTGGGACCGGTTGCTCTACGACGCGCAATTGCAGTTGCTGGCAGAACCGGCCAGCGAAGAAATCGTCATCATCGGTATCGACGAGCAGAGCCTTGCAGAGTTCGGCCGCTGGCCCTGGCAACGCGATATCCATGCCGAACTGCTGGACCGGCTTGCACAGGAAAAGCCGCGCGTCATCGCGCTGGACATTATTTTTGCCGAACCGGATCAGGCAAACCCCCGGGGTGACCGGCGTCTGGCCGCGGCCATTGGCCGCAACGGCAATGTGGTCCTGCCGGTGCTGATGGAGCAACGCCGCCAGGGGGGTATTCCGGCCGAGACACTGCCATATCCCCTGTTCGCGGAACAGGCTGTCGCAATGGGTCACGTGCATGTCGAACTGGACCCGGATGGTATTGCACGGCGCATGTATCTCTATGAAGGCCTCGGCGGCAGTTACTGGCCACACCTCACCATGGTGATGCTGCAGGTTGCCGGCATCGCGGTGCCCATCTACCCGGAGGCCATAGATGAAAGCATCACGCGTCCGGGTGTCTGGTATCGCGACCGCGAGTTGCTGATCCCCTATACCGGTCCACCCGGCAATTTCCAGCAGCTCTCTTACGAGCAGGTGGTGCGTGGTGATTTCATACCCGGCACCTTTACCGACAAGCTGGTGCTCGTGGGAGTGACCGCGGCCGGCCTGGGGGATGCGCTGCCTACCCCGGTTTCGGGCTACAGCCACTCCATGCCCGGTGTCGAGATCAACGCGAATATGCTGCAGGCGTTGCTGAGTGGCGGGCGTATCAAAGTGACGGACCGGCGCGTGGTTCTGATCATGACGCTGTTGCTTGCCATGTTACCGATGTTTGTCTACCCGTATCTGGGTCCACGCAACGGCCTGTTGTTCGCGGCCATTCTGTTGATCGGAACGCTGGGCCTGTCTGCAGCCCTGTTGTTTTTTACACGCCACTGGTTTCCACCGGTGCCGGCGCTGGCCGCCATCACACTGGGCTATCCCCTGTGGAGCTGGCGCCGACTCGAGCGCGCCGTCCGGTTCCTCGACCAGGAACTGGATGACCTGCAGCGCCAGCGTGCCGAAATTGCCATACATCAGGAGGCTGATGCAAACACCGCGCTGTCATTTCTCGCGCGTATCCTGCCCTTGAGGGGATGGTCGCAGACGGATGCGAACGGCCATGTCATGCTTGAGCAGGGAGTTGTCCGGCCTGTCGATTGCAAGCCGGGCGCAGTGGCGCAGTGGAATACCGACAGCCGCAGCTGGTCCACGCCGGTAGAGGAAAGCGGCTCCACGCTGGTGTTGTTCTGGGATGAGGGTGGCGAGCCGAGTGACAGCGAGCGCACCCTGCTGCAGGGCTTTGCCAGACATCTGCGTGGTGTGATCGACAGCACCCGGCGTCCCGCCGACCTGCTGCAGTCGCGCATCGAGCAGGTCAACGCGGCGACCCGTCAATTGCGTGAATTGCGCCGTTTCGTCGAGGATGCCC
>CAMYKJ010000122.1 GCA_947258945.1 uncultured Ectothiorhodospiraceae bacterium | reverse complement strand
CTTGGCGCGCCAGTCGGTCAGCATTTTCAACCGCGAACCGCGGCCGCCGGCCAGTACCAGGGCAATCGTGTTGCCGGTCAAGCGGCTGACAAAACGTCGTGATTGCATATTCATCATTAATCCGAACAAGGAGGGTCCATGGTATTGCAGTTTCTGCAGGTGTTCAAATAGACGGTTGGCAGCAATATTTCATGCCGCGGGCATACCGTTGCAGATTTCATCTTGTACAATGAGCCAATGACCAGTATCTCCTTCAGGTCCACCTGTGCCACGGGTGACGACTGGGAAGCCATCGCCGATCGCTGTCTCGCCGAACTGTGCAGTGAGCCGGTGAAGGCGAATCTCGGTTTTCTGTATGTCACCGATGCCCTGGCTCGCCACCTGGACAGCCTGCTGCAACGCCTGCGCGAAAAGACCGGCGTACAGGGCTGGGTGGGCACGGTCGGTGCGGGTATCTGCCATACCGGCAGGGAAATCTACGATGAACCGGCAGCCGCCGTGATGCTGGCCACGTTGCCGCCGGACAGCTACCGCCTGCTGCCGTCCGGTATCGAGCCCCTGTCAGACATGCTGACAGCCAATGGCGACTGGCTGGCCGAAAAGCATGCCCACTTCGCTATCGTGCATGGCGACCCGCGTAACAGCTATCTCCCGCAAATCATCGAGTCGCTGTCTGCCCAGCTTGATCCCGGTTTCCTCGTCGGGGGCCTGACTTCGTCCAATGATGAACACTTTCAGCAGCAGATCGCGGGCGAGATCACCGAGGGCGGCCTGTCCGGCGTACTGTTCTCGGGCGAGATTCCGGTCATCAGCAGCCTGACACAGGGCTGTACGCCGCTCGGCAGCAAGCATGTCATCACGGCCTGCAGCGGGAATGTCATTTCCGAACTGGATGGCAAGGCGGCCCTGGATGTGTTCAAACAGGATATCGGTGAAGTCCTGTCGCACGACCTGTCACGCGTTGCCGGCTACATCTTCGCCGGCTTTCCGGTGCCCGGCTCCGACACCGGTGACTACCTGGTGCGCAACCTGATCGGTATCGATCCGGAGGAGAAACTGCTCGCTGTCGGGGACAATCTGGAAAACGATGCCCGCATCATGTTCTGTCGCCGTGACGGCGATGCCGCGCGCGAGGACATGATGCGTATGCTCTCGGACCTGGCCAGGCGGGCGAATGGACAGATACGTGGCGGTGTATACTACAGTTGCCTGGGACGCGGACGCTACCAGTTCGGTGAAAACTCCGAAGAGCTGAACATGATCCGCGACCAGCTCGGCGACTTTCCGCTGGTCGGCTTTTTCGCTAACGGCGAGATCTCACACAGCCGCCTGTACGGTTATACCGGTGTGCTGACGCTGTTTGTCTGAACGATACAATCGCGCCTGCAAGGCGCTCCTGCATCAATCGATGCGCCTGTAGGAGCGGACGCTGTCCGCGAACATATCAGCCATTATGCTTCGCGCATTCCTGCGCTCCTACATCAATCGATGCAGACACGATTATCAGATCTTCCAGTACTGCTCCGTCGTGATCTGCCCCGGTTCGCGGCGGCGATTCTTCTGCATACCGCGCGCAACCAGCACGGTCTGTGTGTCGCTGACCATGGCAGGGTTGCCGCAGATCATTACCTGCGAGTCGGCGACATCCAGCCGCAGACCGGCGCGCGCCTCGAGCGAGCCATCCTCGATGGCAGCCGGCACCCGCCCGGGCAGGGCATAGTCCGTCTGTTCGCGACTGACGAACGGGATGAATTCGAGCTGTTCCGGGTGTTGCTCCAGCAAGGCATGAATCGTGTCGCTGTAGGTCAGCTCTTCGACGGTGCGGACCGCGTGGACCAGTACGATGTGTGCAAACCGTTCCCACGCATCGTCTGTCGAGAGGATCGACAGGAACGGTCCGATGGCCGTGCCGGTGGACAGCATCCACAGGTTCGCGGCATCGGGAATCTCCTTCAGCACGAAAAATCCGGCGGCGCGCGGGGCGATAAAGACGGTATCCCCCGGCTGCAGTTTGATCAGGCGTTGCGTCAGCGGTCCACCCGGTACGATGATGAAATAGAATTCATGCAGGGGGTTGTGCGGCCCGTTCACGAACGAGTAGGGGCGGGCGACCATCTCACCGTCGATCTCCAGCGCCAGACGCGTGAACTGACCGGCGGTGAAGGGGGGTAGATCGGCCTCGACCTGCAGTGAAAAGTGCTCATCCGTCCACTGACGAAGAGCGTGCACCCGGCCTTCGACCCAGCTGGCCATCAGTCTTCCACCCGGGGCTGCAGGGTATTGCCCCTGTCCGGCAGGGCCTGGGGGGGATGCATTGCCGCGTGCCGGGTTTGCCCGGGCCCGGGCGCCAGCCGGCCAGTGCGGACATCAAACATCTTTTCCATATTGCCACTTCACCCGCTTGCGACTGATGACTTATCATATCAGTAAATACCGCGAGCACTATCTGCGCGTGGTATCCCGTTGATAAGGTAAACCCGGACTTCCCTCATGGATCAAATGTCAACCTGGGAAATGCTCCTGCTCGGGGCACTCGTCATACTCGTCCTGTTCTGGATGGGCCCCGGCGTGAAGGTCATGCTGGAGCGCAGCCGGCAGGCCGAGAACCGCGACTGGGCAGGCTTCCTGTGGCCGATCGCACTGGTCGTGCTGTTCGTGCTGCTGCTGATCAAACTGGTCTAGCCGGTGCCCGCCGCACTGAAACTCCGCGATCTGCGCAAAACCTACAAGGGCGGCCACGAGGCGCTCAAGGGCATCAGCCTGGAGGTCGCCGAGGGGGACTTCTTTGCGCTGCTCGGGCCGAACGGCGCGGGCAAGACCACCGCCATCGGTATCATCACCTCGCTGGTCAACAAGAGCAGTGGCAGCGTCGAGGTCTTCGGGCACGACCTCGACCGCGAACACTCCGCGGCCAAGGCCTGCCTCGGTCTGGTGCCGCAGGAATTCAATTTCAACATGTTCGAGCCGGTCGTCGAGGTGGTCGCCAACCAGGCCGGGTACTACGGTATCCCGCGCGCGGAGGCCTACCGGCGCGCCGAGGAGTATCTGCGGCACCTCGACCTGTGGGACAAGCGCCGCATGATGTCGCGCAATCTGTCAGGCGGTATGAAACGGCGCCTGATGATTGCCCGTGCCCTGGTGCACCGGCCCCGTCTCCTGATTCTCGACGAGCCGACCGCCGGTGTGGATATCGAGATCAGGCGTTCGATGTGGTCCTACCTGCGCGAGATCAACGCCGCCGGCACCACCATCATCCTGACGACCCATTACCTGGAAGAGGCCGAAAGCCTGTGCCGCAACATCGCCATCATCGACGAGGGTGAACTGATCGAGAATACGAGCACGCGCAACCTGCTCAACACCCTCAGCATGGAAACCTTCGTGCTGGACCTGGACACGCCCCTGGCGGAGCTGCCGGAACTGGAACAGCACCGGCTGGTGCGGGTGGATGAAAACACCCTGGAGGCGGAGATCCGTCGTGATGAATCGATCAATTCGCTGTTTGCCGAACTGACCCGTCAGGGCATCAAGGTCAGCAGCATGCGTAACAAGACCAACCGCCTGGAGGAACTGTTCATGAACCTGGTGGAAAACAGCCAGGACGGTATTTCACCATGAATACACGCAGCAAGCTGATCGCCCTGCAGGCCATCTCGACCAAGGAAGTGCGCCGCTTTACGCGCATCTGGGTGCAGACGGTGCTGCCGCCGGTCATTACCACGGCACTGTATTTCATTATTTTCGGCAATCTCATCGGGCCGCGGATTGGCAAGATGAACGGCTTCGACTACATGGAGTTCATCATCCCCGGCCTGATCATGATGTCCGTGATTACCAATTCCTATGCCAACGTGGTGTCGTCATTTTACGGTTCGAAATTCCAGCG
>CAMYKJ010000121.1 GCA_947258945.1 uncultured Ectothiorhodospiraceae bacterium | reverse complement strand
TGCCACGGTGGAGCTGGGTAGCCGGGTCGCCGCAACCCTGGGCCTGCCGCATAACCCGCCCGAGGCGGCGCGTTATTCCCGGCGCAAGGATCTGTCGCGACGCGCGCTGGCTGCCGAATCCGTGCGCATCCCGGACTTCCGCCTGCTTGACCTGGACCGCCCCCTCGACCCGCAGCTGGACGGTTTTACCCTGCCGGCAGTGATCAAGCCGCTGGTACTGTCCGCCAGTCGCGGCGTCATTCGCGTCAATACCCCTGAGGAAGCCCGCGCGGCGTGCCTGCGTGTAGCAAAGATCCTCGCCGGGGAATCACTCGCCGACGACTTTGCCGCGCGCCACCTGTTGCTGGAGACATTCATCCCGGGGGCGGACGTGGCCCTGGAGGGGCCGTATTTCGAGGAGACTTACTATATCAAGCCCTCAAGACATGCCGACCGGGTACAACAACAGCTGGTCGAGTGCACGCGCGCGGCCTGTGCCGCCCTGGGCTTGCGGGAAGGGCCGGTGCATGCCGAACTGCGCATCCACGACGACGGGCCGGTGGTCATGGAAGTGGCCGCGCGAACCATCGGTGGTGAATGTGCGCGCCTGCTGAGCTTCGGCACCGGCCGCAGCCTGGAGGAACTGGTTATCCTGCACGCGACCGGGCGGCCGCTGACGCTGGCCCATGCAGACGGAGCCGCGGGTGTGCTGATGTTGCCGATACCCGGTGGCGGCATCCTGCGGCGGATCGAGGGGACCGGCGCGGCGCGCGCCGTTCCCGGTATAACGGATGTGCTGGTGACGATTCGCGACGGCTATGAACTGGTACCGCTACCGGAGGGCGGCAGTTACCTGGGATTTGTATTTGCGCAGTGTCCCACGCCGGAGGAGGTCGAGGCGGCATTGCGTGCAGCGCATGCGAAGTTGAATATCGTTATTGCTCCTTTAATGCAGATACAAGATACAAGGTAAAAGATAAAAGTTGTGGTGTGTGCTGCGCACGCATTATTAGTTTATATCCATCTAACTTGCATTTTTTATCTTTCCTGCTTGTATCTTTTTATTTGTATCTTGTATCTTGTATCTATTTTTTAGCGCCCGGTGGCTTGAACCCTTCAGGTACCGCGCCGAAGTCGCCCTCCTCGAACAGGAAGCCGATCATGTGTTTCTCGATGACTTCCACGCTGCCCGGGTCGGCCGTGTTCAGGCCGTTTTCGTTGATGATCATCGTCAGGCGCTCGAGCCACTGCTGCCAGCCTTCTGCGGAGACGTTTTCATAGATGCGTTCACCCAGCGATCCCGGGTGCGGGATGGTGTCGAGACCTTCAGCCTCCCGTTTCAGTACCACACAATTGACGATACGACTCATGGAAAATCCTCAGCGGTGCAATTTCCATAGATTGTAGCCGGATTTCGGGCGGACGTCAGTTATCCCCGCCAATCAAAAGGGTTTCGCGACGGCAAGCAGGACGATTGCGATCAGCAGCAGGGCAGGGATCTCGTTGATCCAGCGGTAGTAGACGTGACTGTGCCTGGCGGTGCCCGTGCGGAAACTGCGCATGATTTTCAGGCAATACAGGTGGTAAACGACCAGTGCGCCGACCAGAATCAGTTTGACGTGCAGCCAGATCGACGTCTTCCATGCAGCCCAGGCATAGTCAGCCAGCAGCCACACGCCGAACACGGCGGTCAGTACGGCGCCGAGGGTCATGATCGCATACAGCTTGCGTTCCATGACGAGAAAACGGTCGTGGCTGATGCTGTCCCTCGCGTCGGCATGATAGACGAACAGCCTGGGCAGATAGAACAGCCCGGCGAACCAGGTCACCATGAAAGTGACATGCAGTGCCTTTACCCAGATCATGACAGCTCCTTGTGTTTGTGCGCCGGTTGCCGGTCGTCGTTGAATGACTCTGTTGAAGTCAGCATGTCGAGAATGTCCCGGCGAACCTTCGCCATGTCCATCTCGCCGGTTTTGCGGTAGACGATACGGCCGTCGGGCGCGATCAGGAAAGATGTCGGCGTCAGGCGTACATCGCCGAAGGCGTATGCGGCGTCGGCCTGGATGTCGAGTGCAATCGGGTAAGGGATGGCGCGTGCCTTGCTCATGGCGAGTACCCGGTTGGGCGGGTCATAGTCCATCGCGATGCCGATGATTTCGAGCCCCTGCGGATGCAGTTCCCGGTAAAGTTCGATCAGGTGCGGCATTTCCCTGATACAGCCGGGGCAGGTCGTCGCCCAGAAGGTCACCAGCAGCGGCCTGCCCCGATAGCCTGCCAGCTGCAGTTTCTCGCCCCTGATCGTTACCAGGCTGATATCCGGGCTGTGCTGCAGTCCTGCTGGCGCGAGCCACAGGTAGCCCAGCGTTGCCAGCAGGACGATTGCGCACAGGGTGACCAGTGATTGCCTGGTTTTCACTTGTTGCCGTCAGTCTTGGTGCCCGGGTTGCCGGTACCGAACCAGCCTGCCAGCACACCAAAGACTTTTTTGATACCGCGCCATAGCCTGGGCAGCAGCCAGGCCATCAGCAGGATAAACGCTATCAGCAGCACAATAAACAGCACCGGGTTGTTGAGTGCTATCCACAGGCCGGCGATGACCGCGACATCTTCGCCGATCGATGCCGTCCAGTTGCTGAACGGCTCCGGCGAGGTGTTGATCAGGACGCGCGAGCCGGCCTTGGTTAAATGGGTGCCGGTGGCCAGTGTGCCGCCCGCAATCGCGGCGGCCAGTTGCGCGGCCTGGCTGACATCCCCGATGGCTGCGGCGGCCAGGACCGCGCCGGCAGGGATCCTGATGAAGGTCGAAATCCCGTCCCAGCCGGTGTCCACGCCGGGCACCTTGTCGGTGAAGAATTCCACGCAGTACATCACACCCGCCGCGACCATGACCAGCGGATCGGTCAGGACCTCGAGTCCCGGTGGCAGATCGATATTGCCGGTCGACCCCATGTAGCCCAGCATCAGGATGGCGGCATAGAGGTTGATGCCGCTGGCCCAGGCGACGCCCATGGTCAGTGCGATTGTCTGCGTAATATCCATTAATCCCCGGCAGTCAGTGGTTACAGGGTGCCCGGTTTCAACACCGGAATAGTGTAATGATAGACAGGCCAGGGCCGGCAAAAACACGCCTGCCACCTGTCGGCGTCTGGATGGTTTTACATAACCATATGATATACATATAAATAAAGTTGTGAAAAAGATGTAAACTCATACCACCCAGTCTATATAATATGCGGGCTGCAAATCGGCTCAAGACATCCAAAAGGGAGGCCCCATGTTAGAAGAATTCAAGAAATTTGCCATGCGTGGCAATGTCGTGGACATGGCCGTGGGCATCGTCATCGGTGCCGCGTTCGGCAAGATCGTCAGCTCCTTTGTGAAGGATGTCCTGATGCCGCCAATCGGTAAACTGATGGGCGGTGTTGATTTCAGCAACCTGTTTGTCAACCTGGGCGAGGGGTCCTACGCTTCGCTGGCAGCGGCACAGGAAGCCGGCGCGGCGACACTGAACTACGGTCTCTTCATCAATACCGTACTGGACTTCCTGATCGTGGCATTTGCGATCTTCATGGTGATCAAGGCCATGAACAAGATGAAGACCGAGGAACCGCCCAAGCCGCCGAACACCAAGGCCTGTCCGCAGTGCCTGTCTGACATCCCGATTGACGCCAAGCGTTGCAAGTTCTGTACATCCGAAGTCGGGTAACAATAGCGTTTTCTTTTCATCATCAAATAGTGAGCAGGAGTAGTGTTATGAATAAAAAACTGATTCTTATTGCAACGATGGCGCTTGCCCTCGGGGCCTGCAGTGACAAGGACGAAACGGCGACGATGGGAGAACCGTCGATGCTGGATAAGACCATGGATGCCACCAAGGAAATGGCGAGTGATACTGCCGATGCCGTGAAGGACACCACCAGCAG
>CAMYKJ010000120.1 GCA_947258945.1 uncultured Ectothiorhodospiraceae bacterium | reverse complement strand
CAATCATGACATCCGTACGCTCCTGGGTTTCCGCGCTGTCGGGATGGCGCCGGATCCCAGGCATGACCACTTCTTCATTCGCATGGGGCCGAAGGTGGTACCGTTGCTTGCCGAGATTCGTGACAACTACCTGCAGGGCAAGGGGGCGTTGCGCGGCGTGCCGGATACCCGCGAGTGCCGGCGCCGCCTGTACCCGCCGCAGAGCTGGTTCGACGAGTTTCCACAGCAGGCCGCCTGGTCGATGCCGGAATCAACTATCGAGCGCGAAGTGGGTAAATTACGCAACAAGATGGAAACCTTCGAGGCAGACTGTGCCGGGGCCGGTCTGTCGTTGCGCATGGTGTATGCCGCGGTCAATAAATGGCATGAGCTGTTTCTGCAGCCGAAGGGCGAATTCGCCTGGTTCTTCAGGGATATGAAAATCGGCCACCGGGAGGGTTCGTTTATTTTCGTGCACGCCGGCATCGATGACCGCATCGCGAAACTGCTCAGTGAGAGGGGTATCAGGCACATCAACCGGAAGTTTCGCAAGGTGTTGTTCAAGGACCCGTTTGATTTTTATTATGGGCCAATGGCGAATATCATTCGAACCAAATACCGAAACGTCGATATGCCTCTGACCCGGCGCGGCGTGAAAATCCTGCGCAAGAAAAACGGCATACATGCCATTGTGCACGGCCACCGCAATCTGCTGAACGGGCAACGGGTCATGCTGCGCAAGGGGATTGTCAATTTCGAATGTGATACCACGCTGGATCGCAACTCGCGCAGGAAAGAGGGGCTCAGCGGGCATGGGGCAGCCGTGACCATCTTCCGCCCGGAGGGGGTGGTGATGGGGGTCAGCAGCGACTACCCTTATGTTAAAGTGTTTGAACTATAAGCGGTTGTACACCGGGCGGGATAGGGAATGGCCAGCAGGAAAAAGCAATTTCGTTACGAGTCACTGAATGACAGCAAGTCCATACAGGCTATACTGAAGGCCATTACGTCCGGGATTGCGAAGGGCAAGGTAAGCTTCAGCGATGGTGACGAGAAGATCGTCATGCGGCCGGAGGGCATGCTGGACCTGAAGGTCACAGCCACACAGGAAGATGGCCGTAACCGGTTCAACATCAGGGTGAGCTGGCAAGTGGATGATGGGCGGGCAAACAAGAAAAAGTCGCTTTTTGTTAAATAACACGCGTGCGTAAATAACATGGGTGCAGGTGTTATTCCGTTCTGTGTCAGAGACGGTGAAGTCCGGTTCCTGTTCCACAAGACGTTTTCCGGCAGGAGGGCCGGCTGTCTGGTGGACTTCGGTGGTGGCACCGAGCCTGGCGAGAGTCACCGGCAGACCGCCATGCGCGAGTTCGTCGAAGAGACGGAAACGATGTTCTTTGCCGAAAATCCTTCCCGGGTCATCCGCAGCCGGCAACGCATCGAATCCCAGCTTGCGCTGGTCGAGGCCCTGTTCGCCCGGACGCTTGATCAGCATCCTGACTGGTGGTGTTCCAGAATCGACAGCCCCGGGGGAAAGCCCCGCGACTGGAAAACGTTCTTTGTTGAATTCGAATACCGGGATGTCGCGGCCATGAACAGGGAATGGCAGGTGGATGACGGCACACGCTTCACCAAGAGAAGGGAACTGGTCTGGATCCCGGCAGCGATCCTCTGCAGCTGCTATAAGAACTCGCCTGAGCGGCTGTGGAAGCGGGTACGGCAATTGCAGGACGCTGTGAAAACCATTCAGTCGATCGTTAGTTACACGCAGATACATCGGTAAATGCCCTGTCGTCAATTGTCGGCGACCGACAGACCTGCCGGATGCGGAGCAAGTCGGGTATGGGGTCATTGGCAGGCCGCTACGCCCGCGCATCAGCGGATGGCTGCGTTCAGGGGCGTGATATTTATGATTGCCGGCGTGAGACAGTTGCGGTACTGTAGCGGGAAGCCTTCTAACAGGCTGTACAATAAAGAGATATATTGGCCTGTTCAATGAATGCAAACTCCAGGAAGCCTGCGCCGCTGTTCAGGCCATCTTGCAACTGCCGGTACCGGATATGCGCGCAATCGTAACCAGGCACTATAAAACCATCATCAATGCCGCCGAGCAGATCCTGGGCTGGGGTGACTCGCCACCCAATCATGACTGGGAAGATGACCTCAGTTTTGTCGACGAGACTCTGCGCAAACGCGAAATCAAGTTCAAGGCAGTGTATTCAAGCATCCTGGAGCGCTCGCGGAAAACCGCGATGTTTCATGCCAGGCGCCACGGCATCAGGCTGATTTACGATTCCCCCGCGCTGAATGAGGTTAACTACGGCGACCTGTACAAGAAGAAAAAGAAGTGGGTGGCCGAACAATACCCGCAACACAAGAAGGACCCCGATTTTGTCTACCCCGGTGGCGAAAGTTTTCGTGAAATGCAGCAACGCAGCGTCAGTTATTTCTCATCGCTTGCATCCATCCATTCGGGAGACACCATTCTCCTTGTGGTGCATGCCGGCGTAATCAGGGGGCTGATCTGCCATTTCCTGGGCCTGGACTATGCGGACAATCTCAAGCGAAAGATTTCGCACCGCTATATCGGGGAATTCCTGTTTGACGGACAGACTTGTGTGCAATATGACGAACTGGGCAAGCCATCCGGTTTTGTCAATGAGGGCGTCATCGAGGTGCCCTGCAAGTGCTCAATGCCGGTCTGACTCGCGGTTGACTCCGTACTGACTCTTGCAGATCGTGCAGGGGCAGGATCAGGCGATCGCGACGAGTGGTTGCAGCCCGGTTACCTGCGCAGTTGCCCTCAGTTGCCCTGGTCAATACTGGCCAGTTTCCTGGCCAGGCTCTGGATGGTAGCGACGCCGAAGTACTGCCCGTCATCTACCACAAAGATATAACTGGTATCGTTTTGCTCCATCATGGCGAGTGCCTTGAGGGCGGCCGCATCGGCTTTAATCGTCAGGTGCGGTTCCTGCATGAAGGATTCTACGGGACTGTCCATCATCTCTTTTGTCTTGCCCTCTATATCATCCAGGCAGGTTAGTTGATCACCCAGGATCCTGGCGGTTTCCACGATGTAATCGGGCAGGCAGGACTTCTTGAAGACATTCTTCAGCGTGACACGGCCACTGATACGGCCCGACGGGGTCGTGAACGGCAGACCGGGGGCATTGGCCCGGGTGCACTCGAGAACGAATTCCCGCACACTCATATCGCGCGTGGCGGTTTTTGTGGGAATCATGATTTGATCAAGTTTCATGCTGCACTTCTACAGGTAACGCAGGTAGACATAGACACTGGCGATGATGATGCTGAGCAGCATCATCGGGAAAGCCAGCGCCATGAACTGCAGGAATGGTATGCGGTGACCGGCGCGTTCGGCAAATCCGGCAACAATCAGATTGGCGCTGGCACCAACCAGCGAACCGTTACCGCCCAGACAGGCACCGAGTGCCAGCGACCACCACAACGGCATCAGGTTCTCGGCACCGCCGAAAGTGGGGGCCATCGACTTGATCAGCGGGATCATGGTCGCGACAAAGGGGATATTGTCCACGATGGCCGATACAACGGCTGACACCCACAAAATAGTCAGGGCAGTCAGGGCCATGTCCCCGCCAGTCAGGTTGATTGCCTTGTCAGCAAGCATTTTCAGGAGCCCGGCTTCCTCGATGCCTTTCACCGCAACAAACAGGCCGACGAAGAAAAATATGGTTATCCACTCGACCTTGCCGAAAGTTTCATGCACATTCTCGCTCTGCTCTTCGGCAGTATTGGTGAAGTTCGACAACAGCAGCAGGAGCGCGGCGCCAAACATGGCAATGCTGGCCGGTTCAAGCCGTAACGGATGGGCCATGACGAAGCCGGCCAGTACCAGGGCAAGCACCAGCAGTGACAGCTTCAGCAGCGTGGCATCCGTAATTGCTTCCCGCTCCCTGAATTGCATGATGCG
>CAMYKJ010000119.1 GCA_947258945.1 uncultured Ectothiorhodospiraceae bacterium | reverse complement strand
ACACCGGGTGCGATGAAGCTCGCCTACACCACCGCTGACGGGAAGAAGCGCTCGCTGACCGTTGATTACATCATCATGGCCACCGGCAAACGGCCGGTGCTGGATGACCTCGGGCTGGAGGCTGCCGGTGTTGCCAGCGAACGCAGTATCGTGACGGCGGATGTCCGCTGTCGCACCAGCGTGCCGCATATATTCGCAGTGGGTGACGTGATTGGCGGGCTGATGCTGGCGCACACCGCAGCCCAGCAGGGCCGGGTAACGGCGGCCACGATTGTCGGCGAGAACATGAAATATGACCAGGACAGGGACTGCGGCGTGATCTTCTCCCGGCCGCAGGCCGCGTTTGTCGGGCTGTCCGTGGAGCAGGCCAGGACGCAGGGGATTGATGCGGCCGAGGTCAAGGTACCGATGAGCATCGATGCCAAGGCCATGATCAACCACGAGACCCATGGCATGATCAAGATCGTGGCCGACAAGGCCACGCAGCGTGTCATCGGCGTGCATTTCCTGGCCGACCACGCGGATACACTGATCGGCGAAGCTGTGATGATGGTATCTGCCGGGATGACGCTGCAGCAGGTTGCAGAGGCCATCCACCCGCACCCCACGCAAACCGAACTGTTCGGTGATATGGCGCGGCGCCTGTTGTCGCGTTTGCGCAGGACCAGAAAGAAGGCAAAAGCGTAAAATAGTGAATTCCTTCTCCCCTCGGGAGAAGGCCAGAATGAGGGGATGTATCAGGCGTATATCTGATCTTGATCCCCTCTCCCCAGCCCTCTCCCGGAGGGAGAGGGGGTATACAGGATGGTTTGTTATGTCTGATGTAAAAAAAGTGGTACTTGCCTATTCCGGCGGCCTCGATACCTCCGTCATCCTCAAGTGGCTGGAAGAAACCTATCAATGCGAGGTGGTGACCTTCACCGCCGATGTCGGCCAGGGCGAGGAAATCGAGCCGGCCCGCGAAAAGGCGCGTGCAATGGGTGTGCAGGAAATCTACATCGAGGACCTCACCGAAGAGTTTGCCCGCGATTACGTCTTCCCCATGTTTCGCGCCAACACCATCTACGAAGGCGAGTACCTGCTGGGTACCTCGATTGCACGCCCGCTGATCGCCAGGCGACTGGTCGAGATCGCACGGGAAACGGGCGCTGACGCCATCGCACACGGCGCTACCGGCAAGGGCAATGACCAGGTCCGCTTCGAGCTCGGGGCCTATGCGCTGAATCCGGATATCAGGATCATCGCGCCATGGCGTGAATGGGACCTGGGCTCGCGTGAAACACTGCTGGCCTATGCCGAGCAGCACGGCATCCCGGTGGAGCATAAACAAGGCAGTCAATCGCCGTATTCCATGGATGCCAATTCCCTGCATATTTCCTACGAGGGCGGGATCCTCGAAGACCCGTGGGCGGAACCGGAAGAGGCCATGTGGCTGTGGACTGTCTCACCCGAGGCGGCCCCGGACCTGCCGACCTATGTCGAGATTACCTTCGAGCAGGGTGATCCGGTTGCCCTCGATGGTGCACGGACCAGTCCGGCTGATGTCATGAAGACCCTGAACGAGCTGGGCGGCAGCAACGGCATCGGCCGGTCCGACATCGTTGAAAACCGCTATGTCGGGATGAAATCACGCGGCTGCTACGAAACGCCGGCCGGTACCATTCTGCTGAAGGCGCACCGCGCCATGGAATCGCTGACGCTGGACCGCGAGGCGGCCCACCTGAAGGACGAACTGATGCCGCGCTACGCGAGCCTGGTCTATAACGGCTACTGGTGGAGCCCGGAACGCAGGCTCCTGCAGGAAATGATCGATGCCTCGCAGGACCATGTGAACGGCACGGTGCGCCTCAAGCTGTACAAGGGCAATGTGATCGTCGTCGGCCGCAAGTCGGAAGCCGACAGTTTGTTCGATGAGCGTATCGCGACGTTCGAGGATGATGCCGGCGCCTATGACCAGAAGGATGCAGAAGGCTTTATCAGGCTGAACGCCCTGCGCATGCGGATAGATGCGCGCCGGAACAAGAAGGTCTGAGTAGTGTCAAATCGACTGCAGGCAGGTAAGCCTGGAGAGAGGTAAGTTAATATGCGACTCCTGCACACCATGCTACGCGTCGGCAATCTCGACCGGTCGATCGATTTTTATACCGGCGTGCTCGGTATGAAGCTGTTGCGACAGAAGGACTATCCGGATGGCAAGTTCACGCTGGCCTTCGTCGGTTATGGCGACGAGACCGGCAATACGGTGATCGAGTTGACGTATAACTGGGACACCGACAGTTATGATACCGGCGACGGTTTCGGCCATATCGCCATCGAGGTGGATGATGTTTATACGGCCGTGGATGAATTGCGCAGCCGGGGCGGCAAGGTAATACGGGAGGCCGGACCCATGAATGCGGGTACAACGATACTCGCCTTCATCGAGGATCCTGACGGCTATCAAATTGAATTGCTGGGCAAGAAAACCGGCAAGGGATAAGCTAATGAAGATTCGTGAAATGATTTTTCACCCCGCTGTTGCCGTGTTCGTTACGGTCGCGTCGATGCCGGCCGGTGCCATCCAGTTCGATACAGGTCAATGGGAAATCACCATGCAGTCACAAAATCCGGTTACCGGCCAGCCGATCACCGAGACCACGATGGAGTGTATACAGAACAGGCACTTCGATCCTGCCAAGGTGATGCTGGAAGACAACACCTGTCGTGTGACCGACAAACAGGAGATCGATAATATGCTGACGTGGAAAATGGAGTGCGGCGGGGGCGACATGCCGGTATTCCACGGCGAGGGCACATTCATCTCGCGTGGCAGCTCCGCGGAAGGCAGGATGAAAATGATCATGAAAATGGGATCCGATACCATGGAAATGAAAAACCAGTGGCATGGCAAGCGGGTTGCGGCGACCTGCGAGAGTATGTGAAGTGCCGGCAGACTGGATGTGTTCAGGGGGCTCCGTATAACGGATCAATGCCGGATGGCTGCAGTTCTTCTGTTTCGATAATGCTCACGCGGTAACTTCGCAGGCGTCTGTCGGGCCTGTGGCTGCGATTAAACGGAATAATGCAGCCGGAATAATCTCTCAGTGGAAAGCGGTTCGCAGCCCCGAACTTGCGCCGGTCTGTTGCACGTCTTCTCATGGTTCAGCCCACTCTTTTGCCTGATACAAAACCGGCCCGTAGCGGGCCGGAACGAGTCAGGTGGCTTATTATTATTATTATTGCCACTGATCATTATGATAGGCATGCGATAGCGGCAGGACTATTGTCCTTTGGTACACTGCACTTACAAGAAAAAGAAAAGAGGATTGCGGGGCGCTATTCTTTCAGCTGGATACGGATCTTGCCGTCTTCGACATTGATGTGTTCAACACCGTCGGCGAAGGCCTTCCAGAATCCGGCATCCGTGCCGTACTGTTCGACCAGGTCGATATTCTTCAGGCCGCCCAGCCAGGCATTGGGGACGGGCACGCCCATGACACTTACGCCCTTCAGCACCACGATCGGCCGGGTATCGCGGTAGGCCAGTTCCACGCCGGCCCGAACTTTCAGGATTTGACCGCCCATGAACGGGAAGTCCTCGTCGACCGGGATCAGCAGCCTGGCACTCATGAGGTTATCTGACAGGTCGATGGCGAGTTTCCGGGCGAGATCGGTGTTTTTCGCCACCAGGGAGTTGAGTTCACGTTCGGACAGCGAGATGCTGCGGTCGGCACCTTCCTCGCTATAGGCCTCCGGCTCCAGGTAGTCCGCGTCTTGCCCGTCCTGTGTCTGTTTACTCTGCCGTGCCTTGGCATAACCGCGCGTGTTGGCGCTCTGCAGGCTGTCGAGGCGCTCGAGCTTGCGGTCCAGTACCTGCTCTTCCTTGACGGAGAGTTTGACGGGTGTGAACTCGGACGGAAATATCCACGTCCGCAGGATCCAGTACGTGATCCCGGCCGTTATGATGATCGTCACC
>CAMYKJ010000118.1 GCA_947258945.1 uncultured Ectothiorhodospiraceae bacterium | reverse complement strand
CGAAGGAACTGCAGAAGATGTGGATCCTGCGCAAGCTGCTGCACCCGATGGACGAGCTGGCCGCCATGGAGTTCCTGCTCGACAAGCTCAAGGCCACCAAGAGCAACGCGCAGTTCTTCGAGTCGATGAAGCGGTAATTTCGAAGTGAGACGTGAATTGTACGATTTAATGATTATCAGCCACGGAACCACACGGAAATATTAATTTATAAAAACCAGAATTACTGGCCACGGAATCCACGGAAGGACACGGAAAAACACTTATAAAAAGGCCAGAACAAACCTTCGTCATTCCCGCGAAGGCGGGAATCCAGCCCGCCTGTTTGTCGCCGGCTTCAATAATTATCTGGTTTGATTAATCCCTGATCAGGAGAATTCAGCCTGGCAACCCCATTTACCACTGGATTCCCGCCGGAGCCTGTCCCCGCGGAGGCGGGGGCGGGAATGACAGGAAAGTGTTTCTATTTGCCTGTGTGAACTGCCTTACGGATGCGATCCGCTCCTACAGCCCTTTTTGGTTTTGGGCTATTAATTTTTCCGTGTCCTTCCGTGGATTCCGTGGCCCGTTCTGATGTTTTTGTAATTGTTTCTTCCTTTTACTTCCGTGTGGTTCCGTAGCCAAGTTTTTTAATAATCAGGTTCTTTCCGTAAGATTCCGCGGTCAATTAATCGTAACGCAGAAGCTGTTCCGTCCAAATATCACCATCCACTTCTAACGTTTCACTTTTCACGTCTCACGTTTGACGTCTAGTCATTCCCCAGATTACGCAAGCGCTGCATGCGCAATTCCAGCGGCGGGTGGGTGGCATACAGCCGGTTGGTGCGTTCGCGGAAATTCCTGAACGGATTGACGATGAACATATGCTGCGTCGCCCGGTTCGCGCCCTTGAACGGCTGCGCGCTGGCTGCCAGCTTTTCCAGCGCCGAGATCAGGCCTTCCGGGTGCCGGGTGAGGCGCACGCTGGTGGCATCGGCGAGGAACTCGCGCTGGCGCGAGACCGCCATCTGCACCAGGAAGGCAAACACCGGTGCCAGGGCCGCGAACGCCACCAGCACGATCATCACGATCGCGGCATTTCCGCCGCCCTTGCCGGATGACGATCCGCGCGAACGGTTGGAGAAATACAGCGAACGCAGCGCCGCATCGCTGACCAGTGCGATCAGCCCGACAATGACACCCACCGCGGTGGCATAGCGGATATCCCAGTTCACGACGTGGCCCATCTCGTGGCCGATCACGCCCTGCAGCTCCTCGCGGTTGAGCGTGTCCAGCAGGCCGCGTGTCACGCCGATGGCCGAGCGTGCCGGCGTCATACCGGTGGCAAAGGCGTTGAGTGCGGGCGTCTCCAGCACATACACGCGCGGCTTGACGATACCGGCGGCAATGGCCATTTCGTCCACCACGTTGTGCAGGGCCGGTTCGTCATCGGGAGTCACCTCCTTCGCCCCGGTCAGTCGCAACACGATACGGTCGCCGCTGCGAAACGCGATCCCGGTCCAGATACTGCCGATGGCAAGCAGGACCAGCGCGCACATCACACCCCAGCGGCTGACGAACAGGACCGACTCCGTCTCCGGCGGGTAGTGACCCATGGCGAGCTGCACACCCCAGCCAAGCAGATAGCCCAGCACGGTCAGCATCAGCAGGAGTGTGAAAACCAGCCACCGGGTCGAACGCCGATTCGCGCGCGCCGCCGCCATGAAGTCGGTACGCCGCAGCACCTTGTTGCGCATGCGCCGGCTGTTCTGCCAGTCGGCCCTTAACGGCGCGCCGCACTGGGTACAACTGGCGGCATGCGACCCGTTGTGCGCACCACACTCGGGGCATAGTTTAGTGTGTGAGGGCGGCATTCAGGTCGGGTGATTGCTCAAACATAATATCGGCCACGGAAGGACAGGGGAAAATCCATAAAAAATTACAGAAGGCTGCAGGAGAATCATCCAGGCGTAATTTGTTTATTTTTGTCATCCCTGCGCACGACTGCAGGGATGCAGGAGGTACAAGTCCATGGATGGACGAGGTAGAGCGAAGCAGGATGCCAGAGCCGAGAGCAATGCATGGAGCAATTGCCGAGGCGGGAATCCAGTCCTTCTGGATAGCATCAGATTCTGGATTATTTATTCTGTTAGATCTCGAGTCGGAAATTACAGCCACCAAACACTAGCAAAGACTGGATCCCCACCTGCGCGGGGATGACGAGTAATTTTATGGCATTTATTTTTCCGTGTCCTTCCGTGGGTTCCGTGGCCATTAATATATATTTGACGTTTCACGTTTCACCTATTCGCGCACGCGGTGCGCTCCTACAGCCGCTTTATCTGGTTTTATGTGAAAAATCTTTCCGTGGCCTGCATTATTTGACCGTCAGCGCAGATCCACCTTCGGCGTGACCGTCTCGGCCTCCACCACTTCGAAATAGGTGGCCGGCTTGAAGCCGAACATGCCGGCGACGATATTCGAGGGGAAGGTTTCCACGCCGTTGTTCATTGCCATGGCGCTGTCATTGTAGAACTGGCGCGAGAAGGAGATCTTGTTTTCGGTTGCGCTCAGTTCTTCCATCAGGCGCGAGGTGTTTTCGTTCGCCTTGAGGTCCGGGTAGTTTTCCATCAGCGCAAACAGCTTGCCCATCATCCCGCTGAGCACGCCCTCCGCCGCAATGGCCTCCTCGGTATTGGCGGCACCCACCGCCTGGTTACGGGCCTGGATCACCTTCTCCAGCGTCTCCTGCTCGTAGGACATGTAATCCTTGACCACCTCGACCAGGTTGGGAATCAGGTCATGACGACGCTTGAGTTGCACATCGATCTGGCGCCAGGCATTTTTTACCTGGTTCTTGAGGTTGACCAGATTGTTGTACAGCAGCACACCCCACAGGGGGATGATCACGATCAGGGCAAGCAGCCCCCAGCCAATGATTTCCATGTTCAGACTCCTGGTATTTGTAGACTCTGTAATCGGTAATTACTGCCTGTTTGTTTAGGTCTGGTAATTTTCCGTGTAATTCCGTGTGTTTCCGTGGCTACCTGACTCAAGATCGCGCCTGCAAGGCGCTCCTACAGCTGATTTTTTGGAGTTTTAGTTCTATATATTCCGTGTCCTTCCGTGGATTCCGTGGCCATTGACTGGTCTTAACGTCGCGATAACGCACGGTAGCCGATATCGGTTCGATAATAAACATCCGACCAGTCAATTTTACTCACACAGTCATAGGCCCTGCGCTGGGCCTCGGCGACATCCTCGCCCAGCGCGCAGACGCACAGCACCCGTCCACCACTGGTCAGCACCGCCTCGCCATCGGTCCGGGTACCGGCATGGAAGACCTTGCAATCCAGGTCGTCCTGCAGGCCGCTGATGGCATCACCCGAGCGGTAGGCGCCCGGGTAACCGCCGGCCGCCATGACCACCCCCAGCGAGGCGCGCTCGTCCCATTCCGCCTCGACCTGATCGAGCCGGCCGTCCAGCGCCGCCAGGCACAGCTCCACCAGGTCGGAGCGCAGGCGCAGCATGATCGGCTGGGTCTCCGGGTCACCGAAGCGCACGTTGTATTCAAGCACCTTCGCTGAACCGTCCGGGGCGATCATCAGGCCGGCGTAGAGAAAGCCGGTAAAGGGGCGTCCTTCCGCCGCCATGCCCCGGATCGTCGGCATGATGACTTCGTCGAGCACACGCTGATGGATCGCGGGCGTCACCACGGGTGCCGGCGAGTAGGCGCCCATGCCGCCGGTATTCGGGCCGCGGTCGCCGTTGTCGCGCGCCTTGTGGTCCTGCGAAGTGGCCAGCGGCAGACAGTGCTCGCCGTCGGCCATGACAATGAAACTCGCCTCCTCGCCCTGCAGGAACTCCTCGATGACGACCCGGTTGCCGGCCTCACCAAAGGCATTGCCGGCCAGCATATCCTCCACGGCGGCAATGGCCTCGGCCTCGGTCTGCGCCAGGATGACACCCTTGCCGGCCGCCAGCCCGTCCGCCTTGACCACGAGGGGTGCCCCCTG
>CAMYKJ010000117.1 GCA_947258945.1 uncultured Ectothiorhodospiraceae bacterium | reverse complement strand
TCCGCCGCGAGGACGGCGGCAGCGAGTTCCTCTGCCCCGATATGCGGCAACGATTGATCGGGTACTGTGGTCTTTGCCTCGATGTCCGAGAACTCCAGCAACTCCGCCATCTCGGCGTTCTCGGGCGTATCCGGCACCGGCACCAGGAACACCACGTTCGGCGTGTGGCCGAAGATCGTCAGACCCGCGGCGACGCGCATGGCCTCGGTCGGGTCCCGGCGTCCCAGCATCAAGATTGATTTTGTCTTTTCCATAAAGGGCCTCCCTAAAGGCTGATGACCGTATCGTTATCACCGACCATGGCACTGTTGTTGGTCTGGCTGCCGATCTCCACGGGGCAGGCTGCCTCCCCCATGTAGCGCTCCCAGGAGACCTCGCAGGCCGCCGCCCTGGCGGCCCCCGCGACTGTCGCGAGGACGTCATCGCGGGCGAGATTCTTGACCCCGTCGCCGGTAAAGAAACAGCTCCAGGTCACTGCATTGCGATCACAGGCCCGGGCCAGTGGCACCAGCACCCTGGCCGCATCGCCCGATGTTACCTCGAACAGAATATTCATCGTGTCAGGTCTCCTGTTTGCATGGATGGGAAAGATCGGATTTCCGTGACGTCATTTCTCCGCTCCCTGTCCGGCGATTTCACGCGTTCCCGCCTTGCCTTTCCAGCCGTGAAACAGATTGCGCGTGGCCCAGAGCTGGTACAGGCTGCGCACGCCTTGCAGGTTGACCTGCAGGTCATGCCAGGAGCGCATCTGCGTCAGCCGGCGCAACAGGAACTTCGGCCGGGTATAAAAACGCCGGAAGGCAATCTGGCGCAGCTTGAGGATCTCGTCGCGCGACATCGTATAGGGCACGAACGCGGCCGACTGATAGGTGCGATCAGAAAGGTTCTCCGAGACGCTGCCGTATTTATCCAGGTTGTGGTACAACGGCGTGCCCGGAAACGGGGTGAGCGAATGGAAGTTGGCAAGATCGGCGTCCAGTTCCACGGCGAAGTCGATCGTCTTCAGGCCGTCCTCGAAGGTCTCACCCGGCGCGCCGAAGATAAACGGCGTGCTTACACGGATACCGGCGTCTTTGGCCCACCTGACATCGCGCCGGATCATCTCGAGCGTGGTCGCCTTTCTTAACGAATTGAGTGTCTTCTGCACACCACTGTCCGCGCCGAACAGGATTGCCCAGCAGCCGGCGTCTTTCATGGCCCGCAGCAGCGGCGGGTCGACCTGGTTCACACAGGCGGAGGCAAACCAGGTGAAATCGAGCTTGCGCCGCTTGATTTCCCGGCAGATCTCCATGGCCCGGTCATAGTTGGCGGCAAAGGTATCGTCGATGAACTTGATCTCCCGATAGCCCTGGGCGAGGCACAACTCGATCTCCTGCAGGACATTCTCCACACTGCGAAAGCGGATCCCGCGGCTGCCGTACTGGCGCTGTTTATCGACCTGAAAACAGAAAATGCAGCGCCGGTCGCAACCACGCGACGTGATCAGGATCGTCACCGGCTTGCGCCGGTACTGTCCAGGCGGCGGTATGTAGTGCGCCTTGTCGCCCAGCAGGTGCCGGGCCGGAAACGGCAGGGTGTCGAGGTCCTCGAGCAGCGCCCGGCGCGGGTTGCGGATGATCTCCGTGCCCTGCCTGAAGTCCACGCCCGCGAGACCGGTGAGGCTGGCACCCTCCGCCAGCCGCTCGAGCAGTTCGACGATCACCTGCTCGGCCTCGCCGGTGACCACCGCGTCAAACTCTGCCCCGTCATGCTCCAGGCACTGATCCTTCATGGCCATGGGATAGGGGCCGCCAACACAAACGAAAATGTCCCTGTTGATCTGCTTGATCGCACTCGCCGTGCGCACCGCTTTCGGAAAGCCAAAGGTGGTCGAGTAAAGGCCAATGAACTCCGGGCGAATCTCCGCGATGCGCGCCAGTATCGCCTCGTGGCTCATGAACGCGCCATTCAGAAATTCAACCTCGTGCCCTGCCTCGAGCAGCGCGGCGCCCACGTAAAGGGTGCCGAGCGGCTGCCAGTAGTTGATCTGCGACGAGACTGTTTTGGAAGGAAAGATCTCCTCCGGGGACCACGCGGGATGTATCAGTACACATTTCATGGACATACCCAGCCTGGTTCCAGTATCGGGGTACGCACGGCGGGCGCGCCATTGTTCCGGGCAATGATGGCCTCCGCAGCAGCAATACCGGACTCCATGGCGTGATCGGTATTGTAGTATTCGAACTGTCCGCCCCGTCCGACCAGCTCCAGGTTCGAGAACCGGTCGAGATACTCAACGATACATTTCTGTTTCTCGATGTAGTCCACCTCGAACAGGGGATAGGCGTTCGGTATCCTCAATACTGCACTGTCGATCACCTCCTCCGGTTCGATAATTCCCAGCTTACCGAGCTCGCGGACCGTACGCTGCGCAAGCGCCGTGTCGGTCGCCGTCCAGATAGCATCCTCCTTGAAGCAGAAATACTCGACCACCAGGTGGGTCTTGCCGGCGGGCGCCATTCGGGGGCTCCAGTTCTTCGGTTCGTGGATCCGGCCGAAGGGTACCGCCGGGTCGGGTACGTACATCCAGGTCTGGTCGGTCACGCGCTCCCGGTCGAGCATCACGGTCACCACGACGAGATCCCTGAATCGAAGGCTGGCAGCCGCCTGCCGGATCTCTGCAGGCGGTTGCGGATTGAGCAGTTGAACGACGGCCGTCAACGGTATGCTGGAAATGAATTCACTGGCCGAGTACTCATGAATGCCAATGGCATCCTGGACCATGACACCCTGGATCTCGTCGTCTGCGTGGTTGATGCCGATCACGCGCGTATCCGTCATTACCTGGCCGGTCTGTTCTATCCGCGCCTGGAGGTTGTCACAGATCTGCCCGATACCAAGCGGCGGGTACAGGAACTGATTCGCCAGTGTTCGCAAACGCCGTGATTTGGCGCGCGTGAATGCCCCCCTTATGGCCACCCACAGGGACAGGCCCTTTATTCTCGTGGCGACCCATTCCTTGGCAATCCTGTCGCAGGGTACACCCCAGACCTTCTCGCTGTATTCCCTGAAAAACAGGTCGAACATGGAACGCCCGAAGTGTCGCACGACCCAGTCTTCAAGCGAGATGATCGGGGTCTTTGTGAAGTGCTTGCGTATCTGCTCGGAGAGATAGTCCGCGACCAGCCTGATCGACGTGCGCAGGCCGAGCCGGGAGAGGGCATTGCGGACAGACAGGGGATAGTCATAGAGCTTGCCATCGTGCAGGATCTTGCTCGAACGCTCGACTACCAGCAACTCACCCCCCAGAACCTCCCTGACCAGGGCCTCCAGCTGCTTGCTGTCAGTGATGAACCGGTGACCGCCCAGGTCAAATCTGAATTCATTATGCTGGATGGTCTTGGCAAGACCACCGACACGCGCCTGACCCTCGATGACAAGCACATTGCTCCCGGAGCTGGACAGTATATGGCCCGCCGAGAGGCCCGAGGGCCCGCCCCCGAGAATCACAATGTCCTTGAACTGCGGATTCAGAACGTCCATAGCGATAGGCCTGATCTGTGACGTCTCGACCCGCGTATGACCCGGGGAACGGGAATTCCCGAAGCGCTGTATAGCCGGATTCCCGACATGATGCCGGCCGTATCAGCCACACCGGTGCGCATGGCACGGCTTTCTCTTTGTGATCATTCGGCAGATCAATCGCTTCACTTCGGGTTATTCCGCAGTCAGGGACTTGTAGTAATACTCGTCCTCAACGGACAGGCCTTCGACCTTATCGGACGCATCCAATGTGCCGTAGGCGCCGGTCTCTACTGCACCGAAATACCCGGGTTCGATTCCCGTACGCGCCGAGATGCTGTAACCCAGCAGAAAGGCGACGATAAACGCGCCGACTGTTATTGCTGTTCTGAGATATATATTCGACAATTTACTGGTCTCCCGTCTCGTTACACAGACTCGCTGCGAATCTGGCGCAGCGTTCATTCCATGAGCTTTTCCAGTTCCTTGTACTGGTCCAGCTGTTCATCGGTCTCGACGGTTTCCTCGACCCTGGCACCGCCATGCCCCATGGCATAGAGTCCAACCTCCTGGACCGGTGGAACGCCGTAGCCAATCATGAATCCCATAAATCCGGCGGTCACTGCACAAACTACCCAGAGATCACACTTCATTTCGCCTCCTTACTAATCGTCCTGCCAGCAGGACGATGCTTGTCATTTGTCGAATCGCGACTGTTGCGACATTTTTCGCCAGTGGCCCGGATAGTCCGCCTCGACTACGCCTTCTGTATATGCCACTCGAACTGGCCGGCATCTACATTTTTTACCACCAGGTCGTTCCCGTCATTCTCAAGCATTTGCTCGATAGATTCGCCGGATGAGGGATTATCGAAAAACAGCTCCAGGATGTCGCCGGAACTCAGTTTCTCCAGTGCCTTCTTGGTGTAGATCTGCGGATGCGGACACACATACCCGTTGACGTTCAGCAGGTAACGCCCCTCTTCTTTCTTTTCAAACTTCATACCCATTGTTAATACCTCCGTAGTGTGCCGGGCAGGTTACAAACCCATTGCCTCGGCCTCTTTGGCGAGTTTTTTCTCTGTCCACCAGTTAAAGAACTTGACGCCCAG
>CAMYKJ010000116.1 GCA_947258945.1 uncultured Ectothiorhodospiraceae bacterium | reverse complement strand
ACGCGCCAACCGGCGCCTGACGCTGGCAGAGATGAATGCCCTGCTGCGTGACATGGAGATCACGGAACGCAGCGGCCAGTGCAACCACGGCCGCCCGACGTGGATACAGATCAGCCTGCCGGAGCTGGACAAGCTGTTCCTGCGCGGTCGGTAGACAATCCCTCGCGCAGAGACGCAGAGGCGCAGAGAAAAGAAATATTAATCAAAACATTTCGAATTTTATTTTTATCTTGATTGCGGGGTACATCCTTGTATCACGTTCTTCGAATCTGCCTGCTGCCGTATAATTCTGTTAGTGACATGTTTGTCCCGCGGCACAGTAATGACAGTGTTTCTGTATTCGACTGATGCTCAGTGATTAAACTGCGGTATTAATAATTATTTCTCTGCGCCTCTGCGCCTCTGCGCGGGGCAGGTGTTCTGGAATTGAATAATAAAGAACTGCCACAAGCCATCTTCCTGATGGGGCCGACGGCCTCGGGCAAGACCGCGGCCGCCGTGGAGCTGGTCAGGCATTTTCCCCTCGAGATCATCAGCGTCGATTCCGCGCTGGTCTATCGCGGCATGGATATCGGCACTGCCAAACCCGACGCTGACATCCTGCGGGTCGCGCCGCATCACCTCATCGATATCCGCGACCCGTCCGCATCACCTCATCGATATCCGCGACCCGTCAGAACCCTACTCGGCCGCGGAATTCAGGGAGGATGCCCTCGCGGCAATGGCGGATATCCGGGAACGCGGGCGGGTCCCGCTGCTGACGGGCGGCACCTTCCTGTATTTCCGCGCCCTGGAGTACGGCCTGTCGGACATGCCGGCGGCTGACCCCGCAGTGCGCGAACGGCTTGAGGATGTCCTGCGCCGGGAGGGACTGCCGGCGATGTATCAACGTCTGCAGTCAGTCGATCCGGTGGCTGCCGCGCGCATCCACGCGACCGACCCGCAGCGCATCCTGCGTGCGCTGGAGGTCTACGAACTGACCGGGCAACCGCTGAGCGCGCTGCATGCAACGGGGCGCGGCGAGCCGCTGCCCTGGCGTGTTCTCAAGCTGGGCCTGGTACCGGCCGACCGGGCCGTGCTGCATGCCCGTATCGGACAGCGCCTGGCCACGATGCTGGCCGCCGGTCTCGAGGGCGAGGTGCGGGCCCTGCAGGCGCGCGGTAATCTGCATGCCGAACTTCCCGCGTTGCGCGCGGTCGGTTATCGACAGATGTGGGCGGCACTGGAAGGCCGGGAAAATATGGACGAGGTGGCGGAACGAATCCTGGTGGCGACCCGCCAGTATGCGCGGCGCCAGCTGACCTGGCTGCGCGGCGAGCCGGGCGTGGAGTATTTCGAGCTGGATGATGAACGCCTGGTCCAGCAGTTGCAGCGGCGTCTTGACGAATGGCTCGATTTGACCATGATTAAAAATTAAGCCTGTGATTGTGCTGGAATTTTTAGTATTATCCCGAATATAGAAATGTACTATGATGGAACCCATGGCGTACGGGGCGTAAGACTGCACCCGCGGCACAAGAAAAAAAGGAGATAATGAAATGAACAGAGGACAATCTTTGCAGGATCCATTTCTGAATGCACTACGCAAAGAGCGAGTCCCGGTATCCATTTACCTGGTTAACGGCATCAAGTTGCAGGGCCAGATCGAATCGTTCGACCAGTTCGTGGTGTTGTTGAAGAACGCCGTCAGCCAGATGGTCTACAAGCATGCCATTTCGACCGTGGTGCCAGCACGCAACGTGCGTATGCAGTCAGGCGACGATGAGGGTGGAGCAGACCCCGGCAATGCCTGATGGTAGTTGTTCATGAATAGGTGGTTATTTGTTCGAACGACCTGAGACCGGTGAGCGGGCCGTTCTGGTCCATATCAATTTTCCCGAGGGTGCCGACGAGGAAGACCTGCAGGAGTTTACCGACCTGGTGAACTCCGCCGGTGCCGTGCCCGTGGCCACCGTGACCGGCACGCGCAGCAGACCGGAGCCGCGACTGTTCGTCGGACAGGGCAAGGCCGAAGAGATCCTGAATGCCGTGCGCAGCAACGCGGCCGATGTGGTGATATTCAACCATCCATTGAGTCCCAGCCAGGAACGCAACCTCGAACGGCTGCTGTCCTGCCGGGTGCTGGCCCGTACCGGCCTGATCCTCGATATCTTCGCGCAGCGGGCGCGTTCCTTCGAGGGCAAGCTGCAGGTCGAGCTGGCGCAACTCAAGCACCTGTCCACGCGCCTGGTGCGTGGCTGGACACACCTCGAACGGCAAAAGGGCGGTATCGGCCTGCGCGGTCCGGGTGAAACCCAGCTGGAGTCTGACCGGCGCATGCTGAATGCACGGATCAAGGTGATTAATCACCGCCTGGCGAAGGTGGAACGGCAGCGCGATCAGGGCCGGCGCTCGCGCCAGCGCGCCGAAGTGCCGACCGTGTCGCTGGTCGGTTACACCAATGCCGGCAAGTCGACGCTGTTTAACGCGCTCAGCGGGGCGAATGCCTACGTGGCCGACCAGCTGTTCGCAACGCTCGACCCGACCCTGCGTCGCGTCGATGTGCAGGGCGTCGGTCCGCTGGTGCTGGCCGATACGGTCGGCTTCATCCGGCACCTGCCGCATGACCTGGTCGCTGCCTTCCGCGCCACGCTGGAAGAAACCCGCAAGGCGGACCTGCTGTTGCACGTGGTCGATGCGCAGGACGCCGACAGGCACGCGCATATGGAGCAGGTCAATGAAGTGCTGCATGAAATCGGTGCCGGTGACGTGCCGCAAATCCGCGTATTCAACAAGATCGATCTCGGTGATGAAACGCCGCGAATCGAGTACGATGCCAATGGCCAGGTCAGCCGGGTATGGGTCTCGGCCGTGACCGGCGCCGGCCTCGAGCTGCTTGCCGAGGCACTGACCGAACACTTCCAGGGCAGCCAGGTGCGCGGCTGTCTGCACCTGTCACCGGCGGCAGGCGCAACCCGGTCGGCCCTGTACAATATTGGCCAGGTGCTCGCCGAGCGGGTCGACCAGGACGGCAGCTGGTGGCTGGAAATCTGCATGGCGCAGCGAAATATCGACAAACTGGTCCGTGCCTGTTGCGTGAAACGCATGTCGGCGGGCGGCGATAACCGGAGTTAATATATGGCTTGGAATGAACCGGGTGGGGACAACCGTGACCCGTGGGGTGGCCGGGGCGGCAAGGACGGCCCGCCGGACCTTGATGAAGTGGCGCGCAAGATGCGCGACCGCATGAACAGTATTTTCGGTGGTGGCAGAAAGGGCGGACGAGGCGCCAGTCCGTTCAATTTCAGCCTGATCGCCGTCCTGGCGATTGCCGCCTGGGTGCTGTCCGGTATCTATATCATCGAGCCCGCCGAGCGCGGCGTGGTCCTGCGCCTGGGGGAATATCTGAAAGTCACCGGACCGGGCCCGCACTGGTACATGCGCGGTATCGAGCGTGTGGACAAGGTGGATGTCGACCAGGTACGCACCGTGACACACCGGGCGAAGATGCTGACCAGGGATGAAAATATCATCCAGGTCGAGCTGGCGGTCCAGTACCAGGTGCGTGATGCGAAGGAATACCTGTTCGAGGTGCGTGATCCTGACTACACCCTGCAGGAAGCCACCGAGAGTGCCCTGCGCGAGGTTGTCGGCAGCATTTCCATGGATGAGTTCCTCAGCGGCGGTCGTGGCGAAATCGTGCGGCAGACCGAGGAACTGACCCAGGCGATCCTCGATCGCTACAAGACCGGCCTGTTTCTCACCAGTGTCAACCTGCAGGACCCGCAGCCGCCGGAAGAGGTGCAGGGCGCCTTCGAGGACGCCATCAAGGCCCAGGAAGACGAGGTGCGCTACAAGAACCAGGCCGAGGCCTATGCGCTGGATATCCTGCCAAAGGCGCGCGGTGATGCGACCCGTATGCGGGAGGCGGCCAATGGCTATCGCGAACAGGTGGTTGCCGCAGCCGAGGGTGAAACCAGCCGCTTCCTGCAGACCCTTGAAGAATATGAAAAGGCGCCGAACATCACCCGCAAGCGCCTGTACCTCGAAACCATGGAATATGTGCTGGCCAACAACAACAAGGTCCTGATGACCGTCAAGGACGGCAGCAACCTGATGTACATCCCGCTGGACAAGCTCATGGAGAATCGCGGGGGTGTCCGGCTGACACCGGATGATACGACGGAGGAAGAGCTCATGTCTGACCGGACACAGGAAGTGCCGCGTATGCGCGACAGTTCCCGCGACAGGGGGGTGCGCTGATGGTTTCCAGGATTCTCATGGTAGTGGTCGTGCTGGCCGCGTTGCTGGGCCTCAGCAGTATCTTTGTCGTCGATGAGCGCGAGCGGGCCATCAAGTTCCAGCTCGGCGAGATCGTGCGTTCCGATTATGAACCGGGTTTGCATTTCAAGGCGCCCTGGCCAATCAATAATGTGGCCAAGTTTGACAAGCGTATCCTGACCCTGGATACGCGTCCGGAACGTTTCCTGACCGGCGAGAAGAAAAACGTGTCGGTGGACTTTTTCGTCAAGTGGCGGATCAATAAGCCGGATATCTTCTACACCTCGTTCATGGGCGATGAGCGTCAGGCCGGCCTGCGCCTGCTGCAGATCATCAAGAATGGCCTGCAGCTGGAGTTCGACAAGCGCACCATCAGGCAGGTGGTGTCGAGCGAGCGTGTCCAGATGATGGAAGACCTGACCATTCAGGGCAATAATGAGGTGTCAAAATTCGGCCTCGAGATCGTCGACGTCCGCATCAAGCAGATCGAGCTGCCGGCCGATGTACGGAATTCCGTGTTCCAGCGCATGCGTGCAGAGCGTGAGCGGATTGCCAAGGAACACCGTGCAGAGGGCCAGCAGGTGGCGAAGGCGATCCGCGCGGTGGCAGACAGGGACCGCACGGTTCTCCTGGCCGAGGCCAGTCGCGATGCCGAGACCACGCGCGGTCAAGGCGATGCCAGGGCGACGGAAATTTATGCCACTGCCTACGGCAAGAACGAGGGATTCTACGAGTTTTACCGCAGCATGAACGCCTACCGGACGGCATTTGCAGGGCAGCAGGACATAATGGTGCTCGAGCCGGATTCGGAATTCTTCAAATATTTCGGTAGTGATGTCGGGAACTAGGGCAAGCGGTTACCCGGCACTGATGTTCAACGATGCCCCGGACCCGGCGTCCGGGGTTTTTTACGGCTGATGACCGTCGTCTGGAGTGACCTGCTGGCCGCACTGGCATTGCTGCTGGTCATCGAGGGCGTCATACCGTTCGTCAACCCGCAGGCACTGCGCCGCATGCTGGCGACGATGAACCAGCTCGATGATCGCTCGTTGCGCATTGCGGGACTGGTCAGCATGGTCATGGGTGTAGTGATGCTGTATGTCGTGCGCTAGGAATTAACGAAACACCTGTAGGAGCGCTCCCCGCCTGCGCGAGGACAGGCTTTGCAGGCGTGACAAATATTTCATGTAAAATATCGCGCCTGCATGGCGCTCCTGCAATACATTAATTATGAATATCAAGGATAAATGGCTGTTGCCGGAAGGTATCGAGGAGGTCCTGCCACCCGAGGCATGGCGGCTGGAATGTGCCCGCCGCGAACTCCTCGATCTGTATTCCCGCTGGGGATATCAGCTCATCATGCCGCCGTTTATCGAATACCTCGAATCGCTGCTGACCGGCAGCGGTAACGATCTCGACCTGCATACCTTCAAGATCACCGACCAGCTGAGCGGCCGGCTGCTGGGGCTGCGGGCCGACATGACGCCCCAGGCGGCACGCATCGATGCGCATCCGCTGCGCTGCGATGCACCCTCGCGCCTGTGCTACATGGGTACCGTGCTGCATACCCGCACCGACGGGATTGGCGGTTCGCGCAGTCCGCTGCAGATCGGCGCGGAGCTGTTCGGTCATGCCGGCCCTGCCAGTGACGTTGAGATCCTGTCCCTGGTGCTGGAAACGCTGTCGCTGCTGGAGATACCCGATGCGCGTCTCGATCTCGGTCATGTCGGTATCTTTCGCGGCCTGGCACGGGATGCAGGACTCTCGGTGACACGGGAAAACGAGCTGTTCGACGCCCTGCAGCGCAAGGCAGTGCCGGAGATCGGCGAGTTGCTCGCCGGGACGGATGCGGCTGCCGGCTGCCGGGAGCGACTGGCGGCGCTGGCCGGGCTGAATGGCGATACGGATGTGCTGACGCATGCACGCGAAGTGCTTGCCGGTGCCGGTAACGGCGTAATCGATGCACTGGACAACCTGCAGGCGATTGCCGGCAAGCTGCAGCAGCGCCATCCCGACCTCGAGCTGCACTACGACCTGGGCGAGTTGCGCGGCTATGCCTACAAGACCGGCATGGTGTTTGCCGTATTCGTACCGGGTTACGGACAGGAGATCGCGCGCGGCGGCCGTTACGATGCGATCGGCGAGGTGTTCGGGCGTGCGCGACCGGCGACCGGTTTCAGCACCGACCTGAAGACGCTCATGGATATCAGCCGGCGCGATTTCTCCGGGCCGCTGACCGCCATACTGGCCCCTGCCGGTGATGATCCCGGCATGCTTGCCGCGGTCAGGGAGCTGCGCGCGCAGGGCGAAATCGTGATCAGCAGCCTGCCGGACCAGACAGAGGGCCCGGCCGACATGGGCTGCGACCGCGTCCTGGTCAGCGCGGCGGGCAAGTGGGTTGTGAAGCCGGCTGGAAATTTATAAAACTTCGCCACAGAGTACACAGAGAATAATATTTCCTGCCTAACGCCTGTTTCTTTATCAGGCGAATGAATAAATAATCGGATAGCAGGAAAATTGATGTTTAATAACTTTATGTTCTCTGTGTACTCTGTGGCGAATGGTTACTGCTAAACAGTTCTGAGAGCGAATTCATGGGCAAAAATGTAGTCGTTATCGGCACCCAGTGGGGTGATGAGGGCAAGGGCAAGATCGTCGATCTGCTGACTGACAGGGCAGCGGCCGTTGTGCGTTTTCAGGGCGGGCACAACGCCGGCCACACGCTGGTGATCGATGGCACCAAGACGGTGTTGCATCTCATTCCATCGGGCATCCTGCGCGACAATGTCCTGTGCCTGATCGGCAACGGCGTCGTGCTGTCGCCCTCG
>CAMYKJ010000115.1 GCA_947258945.1 uncultured Ectothiorhodospiraceae bacterium | reverse complement strand
CGCCAGCGTGCGCAGAACATGGACGTCGTGTCAGCGACGCCGGTGGTACCGCCCAGCGCCGCCGACTGAACCGCCGGCCTTTTGCCGCCGCACCCTGCTGATGCCATGATCTACTGGCGATTGTCCGGTTTTTACCTGTTCTATTTTGCCGCGCTGGGCGCGCTGGTCCCGTACTGGGGTCTGTACCTGAAGTCGCTCGGATTCGACGTCACGCAAATCGGCCAGCTGATCGCCATCCTGCTCGCCACCAAGATCGTGGCACCCAATGTCTGGGGCTGGATTGCCGATCACACCGGCCATCGCATGGCGATCGTGCGCATGGCCTCGCTGCTGGCGGCGATCTCGTTTGTCGGCGTCTATCTCGGCAGCAGCTACTGGTGGCTGGCCGGTGTGATGACGGCCTTCAGTTTCTTCTGGAACGCAGCGTTGCCGCAGTTCGAGGCGACCACCATGACCCACCTCGGTAACGAGACGCACCGCTACAGCGGCATCCGGCTGTGGGGTTCGGTCGGTTTCATCATCACGGTCGCGTTGCTCGGTCCGCTGCTCGATGCCTGGGGTACCGGCCTGCTGCCTGCGATCGTGCTGGCCCTGTTTGTG
The DNA here is from genome assembly GCA_947258945.1 of uncultured Ectothiorhodospiraceae bacterium. Lineage (GTDB taxonomy): Bacteria > Pseudomonadota > Gammaproteobacteria > UBA9214 > UBA9214 > UBA9214. The sequence goes on along the minus strand of CAMYKJ010000115.1, from coordinate 3,468 downwards.
CTGATATGGATCAGCAGCATTGCCGTACCGGAGACCGCCGCCGGACACCTGCCGCTGGGCCAGCAGCCATTGCTGCAGGTACTGCGGCGTCCGCTGGTACTGTCGTTGTTGACGGTCTGTTTTCTGGTGCAGGCCAGCCATGGACCGTACTACGCCTTTTACACCCTGTATCTCGAGGATGCCGGTTATTCGACTGCCTTTGTCGGCCAGCTGTGGGCACTCGGTGTGGTGGCGGAGATCGGTGTATTCCTGCTGATGCCGATGCTGTTGCCACGCTTCGGCGCACGCCGGCTGCTGCTGCTGGCCGTCTGCCTGACCCTGCTGCGCTGGCTGCTGATAGCCGGTTTTGTCAACTACCCGGCCGTCATCGTGTTCGCCCAGACGCTGCATGCGGCCAGCTTCGGCCTGTATCATGCCGTTGCCATCTTCATGATCCACATGCTGTTCACCGGGACCCACCAGGGGCGCGGGCAGGCGCTGTACAGCAGTATCAGTTTCGGCGCAGGGGGTGCGGCCGGCAGCCTGGTCAGCGGTTATCTGTGGACGGGGATCGGTCCCCAGGCCATGTACCTGATGGCCGCGGCGATCAGCCTGGTCGCGACCGCCGTGGTTTATTTCGGCATCCGCGGCGTACCGGATAGCGGCGGCGGTGGATAGCTTCATTCAGCATATCCCAATATAATTAATTTTCACCTGTTCGAATGACCGGTAATGGCTGATGTCAGGCAAGACCCTGTACGACAAACTGTGGGATGCCCACCTGGTACGCCAGGACAAGGACGGGACGGCGCTGATCTATATCGACCGTCACCTGGTCCACGAGGTGACCTCGCCACAGGCCTTTGAAGGCCTGCGCCTCGCCGGTCGCCAGCCGTGGCGAACCCGCTCGATCCTGGCGGTGCCGGACCACAACGTGCCGACGACCGACCGCACGGCAGGCATTGCGGACCCGGTATCGCGGCTGCAGGTCGAGACGCTGGACCGGAACTGTGCCGAGTACGGCATCACCGAATTTACCATGCTCGATCCGCGCCAGGGCATTGTGCATGTCATCGGCCCCGAGCAGGGCGCCACCCTGCCGGGGATGACCGTGGTGTGCGGCGATTCGCATACCTCGACGCACGGTGCGTTCGGTGCGCTGGCCTTCGGCATCGGCACGTCGGACGTGGAACATGTGCTGGCCACGCAGTGCCTGATCCTGAAAAAAACCGGCAACCTGCAAATTCGTGTGGAGGGTACGCTGACGCCCGGCGTGTCGGCCAAGGACATGGTGCTGGCCATCATCGGGCGGATCGGTACGGCCGGCGGTACCGGATACTCGATCGAATTCACCGGCAGCGCCCTGCAGGCCCTCAGCATGGAAGGTCGCATGACGGTCTGCAACATGGCGATCGAGGCCGGTGCGCGCGCCGGCATGGTCGCGGTGGATGACACCACGCTCGAATACCTGGCCGGGCGGCCGTATGCCCCGTCCGGCGAGTTGTGGGAACGGGCGGTGACGGCCTGGTCCGACCTGCACAGTGATGCCGATGCCGCGTTCGACAGCACGGTTACCCTGGACGCGGCGCAGCTGGCACCGCAGGTCACCTGGGGGACTTCACCGGAGATGGTTGCAGACATCAACGGGGTGGTGCCCGACCCGGACGACGAACCGGACAGCGTCAGACGTGACGGTATGCGCCGGGCGCTGGCCTACATGGACCTGCAGCCAGGCACGCCGATCAGCTCGATCCGGCCCGACCATGTGTTCATCGGCTCCTGTACCAATGCCCGCATCGAGGACCTGCGCGCGGCCGCCAGCGCTATCCGCGGACGCCGGGTACATGCCGGTATCAAGCAGGCACTGGTGGTGCCGGGCTCCGGCCTGGTCAAGCAGCAGGCCGAGGCGGAAGGCCTGCATACCCTGTTTACCGCGGCCGGTTTCGAGTGGCGCGAGCCGGGCTGTTCGATGTGTCTCGCCATGAACGCGGACCGCCTGCAGCCGGGCGACCGCTGCGCGTCGACCTCCAACAGGAATTTCGAGGGGCGTCAGGGGCAGGGCGGCCGCACCCACCTGGTCAGTCCGGTGATGGCCGCCGTGGCCGCCGTTAAAGGCCATTTTGCCAACGCCGCCGAGGAGCTGGACTGAGTTCCGGCAAGCTTGCCAATGGAAAAATTTGACACCGTAACCGGGCTGGCCGCGCCGCTTGATCGACCCAACGTCGATACCGACGCGATCATCCCGAAGCAGTTCCTGAAATCGATCAAGCGCAGCGGCTTTGGCCCGAACCTGTTCGACGAGTGGCGCTACCTCGACCACGGCGAACCCGGCATGGACAACAGCGCGCGACCGCTGAATCCCGATTTCGTGCTGAACCAGCCACGTTACCGGGGTGCGGTTATCCTGCTGGGACGGGAAAACTTCGGTTGTGGCTCGTCGCGGGAACACGCGGTGTGGGCGCTGCTGGATCAGGGCTTCCGCGTGGTTATCGCGCCGTCGTTTGCGGATATCTTTTTCAACAACTGCTTGAAGAACGGCGTGCTGCCAGTCGTGTTGCCGGCGGACACGGTGGAGGCCCTGTTCACGGCGACCGCGGCGACGCCCGGCTATGCCCTGACGGTCGACCTGCAGGCACAGCGGATCGTGACACCCGACCAGGGCGCCATCGATTTCGACATCGATCCCTTTCGCAAGGACTGCCTGCTGCGCGGCCTCGACGATATCGGCCTGACCCTGCAGCATGCAGACGCCATCCGCGCGTTCGAGGACAGGCACCGCGAGGCGGCCCCCTGGTTATTTGACAAACAGTAACAGGAAAACATTATATATACTTGATATGGCTATAAAAATAGCAATACTTCCGGGCGACGGAATCGGCCCCGAAATTGTGGCTGAAGCGGAAAAGGTGCTGGCGGAATTGCGCACCGGTAGCGGCTTCGTTGCGGAACTCGAACACGCCCAGGTGGGGGGTGCCGCCTATGAGGCGGACGGTCACCCGCTGCCGGACGCCACCCTGGCACTGGCGAGGGCGGCCGATGCCATCCTGCTGGGCTCGGTCGGTGGCCCGCAATGGGACGGCCTGGAACGCGCGCTGCGGCCCGAACAGGGGCTGCTTGCCCTGCGTGCCGAACTGGGCCTGTTTGCCAATCTGCGCCCGGCCATTCTCTATCCGCAACTGGCCGGTGCCTCCACCCTCAAGGCAGAAATCGTCAGCGGCCTCGACCTGATGATCGTGCGTGAACTGACCGGCGGTATTTACTTCGGTCAGCCGCGCGGTATCCGCCGGCGCGACGATGGCCAGCGGGAAGGCTTCAACACGCTGGTCTACAGCGAGCATGAAATCGAACGCATCGGTCGCTCGGCCTTCGCTATCGCGCAAAAGCGCGCCCGCCGCCTGTGTTCGGTGGACAAGGCGAACGTGCTGGAGTGCAGTGAACTCTGGCGTGAGGTGATGAACCGGCTGGCGGGTGATTACCCGGATGTTGAAC